>NZ_JAWOCL010000028.1:0-19819 GCF_046483825.1 Sodalinema sp. | reverse complement strand
AGGGAGGGGCTAGGGGAGGGTTCTACAGGGAGGGGCTAGGGGTGGGTTCTCCAGGGAGGGGCTAGGGGTGGGTTCTCCCCTCCAGGGAGGGGCTAGGGGTGGGTTCTCCAGGGAGGGGCTAGGGGTGGGTTGAGGTGAGTACTGACAGCCCGAAGAACCCACCCCGCCCTTCGGGCACCCCTCCCTGGAGGGGATTTTTCGTTCCGACGGGAAGGGGTTTGATTTAAACGTTCACGGATTAATTTACGGGTATTACAGAGGTCAATTATGAAACGTCGTTATTTTCTTCAGGGGGCTGGTGGGGCGTTGGGGGCGATCGCCCTCAGTCAGTGGGACCTCGCTCGACAAGGCGATCGCCTCAACCGAGTCCTCGCTCAACCCACCTCCCGCAAATTAGCCCTCTTGGTGGGCATCAACCGCTATCCCCTAGGCATTGCTCCCCTGCGAGGCTGTGTCACCGATATGGAAATGCAGCGGGAGTTACTGGTGCATCGCTTTGGCTTCAATCCCCAAGATATCCTCACCCTCAGCGATGAAAACGCCAGCCGCGCGAACCTCCTCGATGCCTTTGAGTCCCACCTCATCGACCAAGCTCAACCCGGAGATGTCGTGGTGTTTCACTTCTCGGGTCATGGAGCCTTAGTGCGTGACCCAGACCCAATTCCCCTGCCCCGAGACCCTCGCTATCAGGGCGTTCAAGGCTACAACGGAACCATGGTTCCCTATGACGGTCGTCTGGGTTCCAACCCAAACTTGGTCAACGACATTATGGGCAAAACCCTCTTTCTGCTCATGTCCGCCCTGAAGACAGACCAAGTCACCGTCATGCTCGACAGTTGCCATTCCGGGGGCGGAACCCGAGGCGACCTGCGCTTCCGCGCCCTTGAAACTCGCTTCGGTGACGGCTATCCCGATCCCAGTGAGCAAGAACTGATGACCCAAGAGACCTGGATGAGTCGTCTTGACTTGTCCGCCGCCGAGTTGAAACAGCAACGCAGCCAAGGTATCGCCAAAGGGGTAGCCGTTGGCTCCGCTCAAGCCAATCAACTCGCCGCTGATGCCTCCTTTGGTCGCGGTGCGGGTCGTTTCTTTGCCGGAGCCTTTACCTACGGCGTGACTCGCTATTTGTGGCAACAGCCGGGGAATTTGCCCCTGCAACGGGTCTTTGTGGATTTATCTCGCAGCGCTCGGGATGTGGCCAACAGTTCCGGGATTCAGCAGGCCCCCGTGTTTGCCGTTGCCCCAGGGAGTGATCACGACCAAAAACCCCTCTATTTCCTAACTCCGCAAACACCACCAGCGGAAGCCGTTGTCTTGGGAGAGGAGAATGGGGAGATCTCATTCTGGCTCGGTGGGGTGTCCTCCCAGAGTTTAGAAGCCTTTGAAGAGGGGGCCGTGTTTGCGGCGATTGATGCTCAAGGACAAGAACTGGCGCAAATTGAACAGACGCGACGGGACGGGTTGCGCGGCTATGGCATCGTGCAGGGTGAGGCCCGATCGCTCCCCCAAGCGGGACGACTGCTGCGAGAACGGGTGCGAGGCGTTCCCCCAGATTTGAGCCTGCGCCTGGGACTCGACCCCTCCCTAGAGGATGACCTCAATGAGATGCGATCGCTCCTCCAGCAAATTCGACAAGTTGACCCCGTCCCCCTCGATAGCGGCGAAACCCCCCATTTTCTCATCGGTCGCATGACCCGTACCGCCCAAGCTCTGGCCGTCGAACACGGGTCAAGGGACATCTCACAACTGGCAAGCATTGGCCTGTTTACCCGAGGACTGGTTCCCATCCCCCAAAGCTTCGGTCAGCCCAACGAATCCATCGCCGCCGCCGCCAACCGTCTCGTTCCCCGCTTTCAACTGCTCCTGGCTGGACAGATTCTCGGCTCCGTCCTTAACAGCGATACCTCCAACCTCAACTTAGAAGTGCAAGTCGAAGTGGCCCAAAATAACCAGACCCTGGCCCGTAGCGGGACTCGCGGCAGTCGTGATTTAGTCGTCCAGCAACGAGAGCATGACCTCAATCGCTTACCCTCCGGGTCAGAAGTGCTGATTGAGGTGACCAATCACGAAGATCGCGATCTCTATGTCAGCCTGCTGGCGATCGGCAGTAGTGGTCGCATTACTGTCCTCTATCCCAACGATTGGGATGCCCCAGAACAAGCGTCTCGCCTCGCTTCAGGGCAATCCCTAATCGCTCCCGAACATGAGGGAGGTCGTAATCCTCAACGCAACTATTGCACCAATCCCAGCGGTGACTTTCACCTCTGTCTAACGGGCCGTGGCTATGTCGAAATCCTAACCATTGCCAGCACTCGTCCCCTGCGGGATGCCCTCCGCGCCATTGCACGCATCGCCGGAGAAACGGGCCTAGCCAGCCGCTCTCCCCTGGCGTTAAGGGATGAGGACTCTCTGAATGTGGTGGAGGCGCTGTTGACGGATATGAACCGCCATAGCCGAGGAGATATTGAAGTTCGTACAGCCCGCAATGCCGTTAACGTCAATCAGATGGCGGCCTTATCTACCATGATTGAAATTGTTGACCCCTGATTGGGTTTTCCCCCCTTGTCCCCCAACCAGTCAACAATGTTAGGATACCAACAGATATATGAAGAAATGTAAGGAGATCCCGATATGACTCTCGCTGTTGGCTCCACTGCCCCCGATTTCACCGCCAAAGACACCAACGGAGACACCATTACTCTGTCTCAGTTCAAAGGTAAAACCGTGGTGCTGTACTTCTACCCCAAAGATGACACCCCCGGTTGCACCAAAGAAGCCCAAGGGTTCCGCGATGCCTATGCTGAACTCGAAGGTAAAGATATGGTGGTCTTAGGGGTGAGCATGGATGACGAAGCCTCTCACAAGCAGTTCACTGAGAAATATGGTCTTCCCTTCCAACTGGTGGCTGATGCTGATGGAACCGTGACTCGCGCCTATGATGTCGAAGGCGGCGGCTATTCCAAGCGCGTTACCTACATCATCGACGGCGAGGGCAAAATCATCCAAGTCTTTGATAAAGTCGATACGACCAACCACGCCAAAGATATTCTCAGCAGCGTTTCCTAGGGCGGCCGGTTGACGGATTGGCCGGCGTAATAGAGATTTACAAGAAAGGGGAAGAATCGGGCGTTAGAATGTAGCAAGCCTTTGATTCTTCCCCTTTCCTATGGGTGTTTTAACCTATCTCACTCCCCAACAAGTCCTCATCAACACGCCAACGGTGTTGGAGGGGACTTATGACCCACAACAAATTGCCAAAGTCTCGGTGGCGGCGGAGGATCGCTTCCCCCTCCCCGTCACAGTAAACGCCAGTGAGGGACTGTGGCGAGTTCACCTCGATCGCGGGTTCAATCAAGCCGGGATTCGTTGGTTTCGTCTCAAGGGAACCAATAGCGAGGATACCGTCGTCGGCGATCGCACCTTCTATGTCACCGTCAATGCTCGCCCCCTGATTGAAGCGGAAGACCTAAAACTCGAACTCAAACAGCGAACCTGGTTCAAAGCTGCCCCCATCCAAAGTAATCAATTGGATGAACACCAAAAAATTCGCCTCGAAGCTGGAGAAACTCTGCGCCTGCGTCGCTATACCCTAGAGGGAAATCATCTGGGGGTCGAATTGGAGTCGCGGCGATCGCCCGTCGGCACCTTTGGCTATCTCTACGAACCCCACACCAAGCTCGAAGTTGGCGGCTTACCCTTCTACTTCAGCGAAGCCAGTCTCCCGGAACCCCCCCCAGGAACCCTTCTCCTCTGGGTGACCCACGACACCAAAATCAAACAAATCCCCGAAAGTTCCAGCCTCCTCTCAGAAGGTCAGCAAGCAGAACTCCTCAAAGGACAAGTCTTTTTCATCACCGGCTACGCCTGTGTCAGCGGTCATTATCGCGTCAGCCTTGTCGATGATATGACCATTCCCGGATTCGGCAACAGTGGCTTTCTCTACAACCTCCATGTCCGTCTCAGCCAGGATTCCACTTGGCTGGCCTACAACGATGAACAGGTGGCGATGACCGTGTTACGGCCAACGGACTTTAAGAAACGGCCCGCCGATAGCGCCACCCTCTCCGACTCAGAGAAAGTGGGCCTTCCCGCCACCCGAATTTACGGCGTTGAGCGTTACGAATGGGAAGCCAGCTATCTCAAACTAACCCTAACCGAAAATTTCCCCGGATTCGGTCGGACGGGCTATGTCTCCCCGGACTATGTTGAATTTCAAAAGACTGGACGACCGTTTCTCATTGCCCCAACCCTAAACTACACCGGCCCGAAGGAGGTTCTCGTCAAAACCCCAACCACCCTTGAAGGACGTTTCGATCGCAACCAAGTCACCTCCATCTCCGTCGTCGCCGAAGATAAGTTTTCCCTCCCCGTCACCCTAAACACCAGTGACGGAACCTGGCAAGTCGCCCTAGAGAATGGTTTTCAGGATGAAGGCTTGCGTTGGCTGCGCCTGCGGGGAAGTGATGCCAACGGGGCCACGGTTCATAACGAAATTCTCTATATCACCGTCACCACCGACGCAGAAACCCTCGGAGACCCCTTAACCCTAACCATCCTAGAAAAAACCTGGTTTAAAGTGGCCCCTCTCGACAGCAACCGTCTCGATGCTGGGCAACTCCTGGAACTGCAAGCGGGTTTAGAACTCGAAGTTGAACAGTATGCCTACATTGATGGCCATCTGCAAGTTCGCCTGACTCAACCCCTCAATCCCATTGGCGAATTTGGCTATCTCTACGAACCCCATGTTCAATTGCGTAAAGGCGATCGCCCCTTCGTCTTCCAAGTTAGCAATCTCCCGGAGGTTCCCACCCAGGCCCAACTCCTAATTACCCGCAACACCCACATCAAAACCTCCACCGAACCCGAAGCCACCCTCCCCGCCAACGTCAAGGCCCGCCTACTCAAAGGACAAACCTTTGCCATTCGCGGCTATGCCTCCATCGCCGGCCATTTCCGAGTGACCCTAACGGAATCCATCCCCGGATTTGGCAATATCGGCTATGTCTTCTGGCAACATGTGGAACTGGTTCGTGATGGGAAATCTCTCCCCTATGACCCGGAAGCCCTGACGGTCACCATGCGTCAGCAAACCATCCTCAAACGCCGTCCCGTCCCCAGTGGCGACCTCAGCCGTGATGACCGAGTCACCTTGCCCCTCGGCCGCGTCTATGGGGTCAGCAGTTACGCCACCGACCCTGAGTCCAATCATGTGCGAGTGGCGTTAACGGAAGAATTGCCCGGATATGGCAACACCGGTTATCTGTTTTTGGATCATGTCTGGGTGCGACGAGGGGCCGATGGCGTTGAGTTATCCCCGCCGCCTGCGCCGACCCCCTCCCCAGCGCCGACTCCCTCAAGTTTGCCGAGTCGTAAGGAGTTGAATGTGCCCTATTTCTCGCAACGGGATAATCCTGAGTATTCCTGGGCCACCTGTAACCCCACCTCGGCGGCCATGGTCTTGTACTACTACGGGGTACGGCCCACCGTGCGGCGACTTCTCTCGGATGAGTTATTTCAGTGGATTGTGCGTCGCTACGGCATCGGCGGGCAAACAGACCACGGGGCCTTATCGGAGGTGATTCGCGCCTATGGCTATCGCACCACCTTTAGTACCCGGCGGCGTTGGGCTGAGATTGATAAAGAGATTGCTGAAGGTCGTCCGGTGGTCTTACCGGGCTATTTCACCGCCACGGGTCATGTGGTGACGGTGATTGGCTATACGCCTTCAGGTTTGATTGTCAATGACCCTTGGGGCAATGCGTTAACGGGGTATCGGGATACCTATGGGGCGCGATTGTTCTACCCCAATGGTTTCTTGTTAGATAAATGTGGCCGAGATGGAGATCTCTGGGCTCACTTTATCTATCCCAATTGATGCCGTCTTAAACCCACCAGGGACGTTCTCCGGTGCGGGGATCGGTTTCAGTCCAGGGAAATAGCCAGATGCGATCGCCCTTCACCTCGACGTGAGCAATTTTCAGGGGTCGGTTGGCTGGCCCCCGCAACACATTCCCCTGGTCATCATAGCGAGATCCATGACAGGGACATTGGAACTCCCCTGCTGTGGCATTCCAGGGGAAAGTACAGCCGAGATGGGTACAGTTATCGACAATACCCATCGCGTTAAGCTGTCCGTCGGCTTCCACCGTCAGATAGGTGGGTTCGCCATCTAAGCCTGCAATCAAGGCGCGGGTTCCGGCCGGTTGGCTGAGAATCTGTTGCGCGGGGATGGGATGGCCGAGTTTATCTTTGGCCACAATGGCCCCGCTACCATCGCCCTCTTTCGGGGGAACCAGATAACGCAGGGCCGGATAGGCGGCACTGCCCACCGCTGCGGCAACGGTTGCGCCGGTCAGAAAGTTGAGTAACTGACGGCGAGACATATCTGGGGCTGGGTTGTTGTTAATCGGTACGTTAGTCGTCATAGAATCCTTCGAATTGCATCTGATTGCATCATTGCGTCGTGCAAATCAATAAATCTTCAAATATTGTTGCACTTATTTATATTCTATGCCTATCCAGTTGAACTTGCCACAAAAAAAATGCCTGAAGCGGTGGGGATTCCCCCACATCTCCAGGCGACTCCCGGCCGACGCTATGACCCCGAATCGAGGCGATCGCGCCATTCTTGGTCAATCTTGTCCGATTGCTCAAGTTCTTGTTGCGCAATATCCTTTTCTGTGGTATAGGCGAGGTCATCAGTCCCAATCGCCGTTTCCTGGGCGAACTGACGAGCATAATCGAGTTTGGGCCGCAACTGAGGTTCAAGGCGTTCAAACTCCAGCGCCCGTTCCTGACGTTCAGCATTGCGCCGTTGCACCTTCTGATTGCGCCGTTGAATCCAGAAATAGCGCACCAAAGGAAGGGTTAAAAAGGCAATTCCGTAAGCAATCAAGAGCCAGTAAATCGCATCAACAAAAGCCACCAAACCGCCCAATTCAGCGACGATTTCTTGAACTTCAGGCTTCTGTAACAGAACCCCTAAAATGCCTCCACCAATCACATTGACCGCCCCTAAACCAATGGACATGGAAATCTGTCCAGATGTCGCTTGGCTAAAGGGCCAGGGCGATTCCGTTAAATAGGTTTCCACGGGTTTACGGCGCTGTTGCGTCGCCGTCACCTGTAACTCAGGGAACCGATAGACCAAATTCCCCTCAGGGCTAACTTCAGGAATGCCATCAAACTTCGACAACACCGGAATCATATAGTCTTCCGTTTCCCGAGAAAACTGATTTCCCAAATCATCTAAATAGGGAGCAATTTGCTCAGCAACTACCACGCCATTATGATTACGAATTACCTGAGCGATATCCTTCCAGCGGCGTTCCTCCAAATCAGCATTGGGGTTTCCATCCCCAAACAGAAAGGAAAACACCGCTTCTAGGAAATTCAACTCGGAAGCATCTCGGCCCGCTTTCGCCTTGCGTTGGCGCTTGCGTTGAGGGTTAGGATCATAAAACCAAAACAGGTCCCCAATCCAGAAGCGGGGAATAAAAAACAGTCCGCCACCGCCTCCCCGGCTACTACTGCGGCCCCCACCGCCATTATTATCACGGCTAGAATTGAGGGCAACAATAATGATGGTGATGGTCACAAAAATGAGAATAATTGAGACAATCAGCAAGGTTCCGAAGGAGATCCGGATCAGATAAAACAGAACATTCCAGATCTTGTCCCACCAGGCCCTTAACCGAAGTCGTAAAAACTTCCCTCGCAGGATGTTGCGGAAATTGCGGGGGAAGTCATAGACAATATCGCCAGTTTCTGCGACTTGTAAATGGGCGTTGGCATCGGAGGCCAGAGCCAGCAGTCCTTTTTGCGCTAAGTTAACATCGAGTCCGGCCTGACTGGCCACATCGCCGACCGTGACGCGGTAGTCGAGTCCTTCTACCGCTTGCATAATCTTGGGGTTGGGAGCCATTCTGTCCTACTTGAACCACCTACTCCGTTATAACAGATTTGGCATTTCTCATGGGCCTTTCTCATCGGCCTTTCTCATGGGCATTTCCCTCACCAGGAGATTCTCCCGAAGGCGAAGGAGTCGATGACCATTTCTAGCACGTCCACCTCCTGGGGTGCGATCGCGCCTCCCGAATCGCCAACAAAAATGTGAATCAGATGCTCACCATCGGGATGCAGCAGAGCGGCATTGTAAGTGATGTGGTTAGCGCGAAACTCTTGTATCCACGTAATGGCCTCCTCTCCGGCGATCGTATTTCGGGTGAAGTCTCGGTTTTGAGAGATGGCGGAGTCCAAGATATCCTCAATCTGCTGCACATGGCTCGGACGCGGTTTAATCTCGACGATAATATCCGAGACTTGATGGCCCGCCCCCCTAGGACCATGTTCTCTGGCACAGTCGAGAAAAGCCACATCCGTCGGATTACGAATCGAGAGGCGGAGTGTATCGGCCATGCGGGGGTCATCGTCCCAAATTATCTCATAGTTGCGGGGAATCTCGAAGCGTAGGTTATGGCGGGGGATGATCGCATCCCGACGTTCAGAGGAGGGAGGTTCCGGGTTCTCGTTGGAACAGGGAGATGAGGGAGGGTTGGCCATTAACGGGGCATTGGGAAGCCAGCAAAGTCCCAGAACAGCCGGTACAATTATCGCGGTGAGCCAAGGCGTTTTCATGGTGGAGATTTTCAGGATATGACAAAACAACAGGTGGGACTGCTATTTGGCGGACGTTCCGGGGAACATGAGGTGTCGATTTCGTCAGCCCGGGCGATCGCCGAAGCGCTCTTGTCCGCTGATAATACCAGTCGCTATGACGTCTATCCCTTTTATATCAGTAAGACGGGACAGTGGTATGGCCCCGAGGTGGCACAAAAGATTTTGGACTCGCGACAGCCGCTGAACCCAGAATCCGAGGGGGATAACGCCAGGCTTTGGTCCTTTCCTCCAGAAGCCGCCGCGATGACGGTTTGGTTCCCAATTCTCCATGGCCCCAATGGCGAAGATGGCACGATTCAAGGCTTATTACAGTTAATGCAAGTTCCCTTTGTGGGATCAGGGGTTCTCGGTTCGGCGGTGGGAATGGATAAACTGGCGATGAAGTCAGCGTTTGCCCAGGCGGGACTCCCTCAGGTGGCTTATCGGGAGATTCGCCGTCATGAAATTTGGTCCAATCCCTGCGTATTTCCCAAACTCTGCGATGAGATTGACGCGGCGTTGGGCTATCCCTGTTTTGTCAAACCCGCCAATTTAGGGTCTTCCGTGGGAATTTCCAAGGTGCGATCGCGGGCCGAGTTTGAGGCCGCCTTAGACAGTGCCGCCAGTTACGATCGCCGCGTCATCGTCGAGGCCGCCGTGGCCAACGCGCGGGAAGTCGAATGTGCCGTCCTGGGAACCGACAACCCCCGCGTCTCGGTGATTGGTGAAATTCGCTTTCAAAGTGATTTCTACGACTATGAGACCAAATACACGGCGGGCCAGGCCGATTTATTGATTCCCGCACCTCTCCCCGATAAAATTGCCCGAGAGATTCGTGAGTTAGCGGCCCAAGCCTTCACCGCCGTCGATGCGTCTGGCTTATCTCGGGTGGACTTCTTCTATCAGGAGGAGACGGGGGAGATTTTCCTCAATGAGATCAACACCCTCCCCGGCTTCACCGCCACCAGTATGTATCCCCAATTGTGGCAGGCGACGGGGATCTCCTTCCCCGAGTTAGTGCATCAGTTACTGGCCTTTGCCTTGGAAGAAACTGATGGTTAAGGGAGAGTATTTAGACTTTAGCATTCGTCCCTGGACCGCCGGCGATCGCATTCCAGCGGGCCGTTTAATTGCCTCAATTCTCCTCGAATACGGTCTCCCCTGGGAACCCGAAGGGGCCGATCGCGATGTAGTGGAAGTCGAACGCTTCTACATCGAAACCGGAGGCGGATTTTGGGTGGTACACCAGGGAGACACCCTTGTGGGAACCGCTGGATTTTACCCGGTGTCTCGGGGCGATCGCGCGGTGGAGTTGCGTAAAATGTATCTCATCCCCTCAGTTCGAGGTCGTGGCTTAGGGACGTTTCTGCTGCAAGAATTAGAAGCCGAAATCCAACAACGAGGCTTTCACACCATCTGGGTGGAAACCGCCAGCGTTCTCCAGGAAGCCGTCACCTTCTACGAACGTCACCACTATCTCCCCGCCACTGGAGTTGAGACCGAACGCTGCGATCGCATCTATAGCAAAACCTTCCCCCCCACCTAACTAACCCTCCTTATCTTGCATTAACCATGTCCGATCTATATGTGTCGTGGTCAGACTATCATCGCACCGTTGAACGTTTGGCAGTACAAATTTATAAATCCCAATGGGAATTTGACGAAATCATCTGTTTGGCCCGAGGAGGATTACGGGTGGGAGATACCCTCTCTCGTATCTTTAACTGTCCCCTAGCGATTCTCTCCACGGCCTCCTATGGTGGCCGAGAAGGACGAGAACAGGGGGTGGTCATTGTCTCCCGTTCCCTCTCCATGACCACCCCCCAACTGGGACAACGACTGCTAATTGTGGATGATTTAGTGGATTCGGGAGATTCCCTCAAAGCGGTGTTGGCTTGGCTGTATGACCATTATGGTCAGCACATTTCAGAACTGAGAACGGCGGTGTTATGGTGTAAAGCCTGCGCGACCTTTACGCCCGATTATTATGTCCGCTATTTAGAGGATAATCCTTGGATTCATCAGCCGTTTGAAGCCTATGAAAAAATGGATTTATCCAGCTTTTCTGAAGATGAGTAACGCCTTAAGTGATGTTGAACGGAGAACTCACGCTGCGGGGATTAACCCAGTTCCCACTGGGCCGCCCCGATCGCCTCGGGAATAATACCGCGTAAAGTCGCCAACAGCTCCCCAGTCGCGGCTACGCGAATCTGCGTGTCGTTACCATCAGCGAGCAGTTGCAGTGACTCGAACGATAAACCACCTTGAAGGAGTAGGCGATCGCGATCGACCTCAAAGTCTTCAACAATATCGTGACCTCGTCCCGCCTGCAACACAAAGCGATCGGCCCCCTCACCGCCAATCAGCACGTCATCCCCAACGTCACCGCTGAGGACATCATCACCATCCCCACCCAGTAGCGTATCCGCCCCCTGGCCACCATACAGCGTGTCATTGCCGCGATCGCCCAAGAGTCGATCATTCCCCCGATTCCCAAACAGCAGATCCGCATCCTGTCCGCCAAAGAGACGGTCATCGCCGTCACCTCCGGCTAAAATATCATTGCCCGTGTTTCCCGCCAGAACATCGTTCCCCGCGCCGCCGGCGAGGGTGTCGTCGCCCCCCAATCCGATGATCATGTCATTTCCAGCCAGTGCGTCGCCGAAATCATCCCCATCCGTCATGGCTATCTCATCCGGCCCCTCTGTGAAGATAAATGTTACCGGAGACGTGACCGGATCCGTTGCTCCAAACTCAAACGCGCCACTGTCGATGGCCCCATCACGGAGTGCGCCGCGCAAATCCTCCGTCAGCCCCGACACCGACACCCCAGCATCGATCGCCGGACTCCCCGATTGCAACATGACCACCGGAATCCCCGCCGCATTACGTTGCAGCGGTTCCAATAGCGGATCGGCGATCGTCACCGAGTTGGTTACATTCACATCAGTCGAATCATCGGGATTCTTGGGCGGAAACTGAAAATTCCCGCCGCCATCGCGGAAGACAAACCCCGTATGCTGCTTATTATTCCAGGGATTGTTGCCCGTACTACCCTCAACAATAGTATTCGTCAGCGTCACGTGAGTTCCGCCACCCCAGAATGCCCCCCCTTGAAATCCAGCGTGGTTGTCAGCAAAAGTGCTGTTCGTGATCTCCACCGGGTTCGAGCCATTAGAGAAGAGAATCGCCCCACCGAGTCCCTGAGTCCCCGAGGCACTCTCAGCGCGGTTTTCGGCAAACAGTGTGTTGATGATCGCTCCAGGAGCCTGCTCACCTATCCAGAGTCCGCCCCCTTGCTGTTCCGCCACGTTGCCGGCGATCGCCGTATCCCTAAGCGTGAACTCGCCGTTCCCTATCCGCAAGCCGCCGCCAAGGGCTTCTCCTGAACTGTTGGGGATGACGCGGTTATCGGCAATCACGCTATCCTCAATCACCACGCGATCGGGCGGATAGACAAACACGAACAGCCCGCCTCCCTGTCCCGCACCCTGGTTACCCTCAAACTGGCTGTTGCGGATGGAAATCATCCCGGAACTGCTGCCGTCATTGGCACTCGCGCCGTCGGTGTAGATCGCACCGCCGTAGTTGTCGCTGCGGTTGTCCCGAAAGATGCTGTTTTCGATGGTGAGTTGGCTGAGCAGGTTGTTAATGGCTCCGCCATAAGCGCCTCGGTTGTCCGTGAATTCACTGTTGCGAACGGTGAGTTCGCTTTCGCTCCAAATCAGAATAGCCCCCCCAGCGTGTTCGTTGCGTGCAGCGGTGGCATCATTCCCGACAAAGCGACTGTCGTTGACGGTGAGACGACTGCGATAGCCGCTGTAGATCGCGCCGCCTCCCGTGGCTTCGGCGACGTTGTTGCGAAATTCGCTATTTTCCAGGTTAACCACCGCTTCGAGTCCCGATCGCAGTCCGCCCCCTTCTCCGTTCACAGCGCGTCCGTCGGCGATGGTGAGCGATCGCAGCGTCACAGCGGTTCCCCGTCCCGTCACGTCCAAAACCCGATGGCGGTTGTTACCACTGAGGGTCAATCCGGGGGCGTCGGAACCGTCGAGGGTTAGGTTTTTGTCGAGTTCGAGGGTGCTATCTAGGGAGATGGTTTGACGGGCAAGGTCAGCGGCAAAATGGATGGTATCGCCGGGTTGCGCCTGTTGCAGCATCTCGCGTAGGGAACCTACACCGCGATCGAGGGCGCTCGTGACCAGAAGATTAGCCATAATGATGTGATGTGCAATATTTAGTATGCTTTAACTATAGACTTTCTCAACAGTTTTAAAGTTTCGGGAAAGACAGATCAAAAACTGTTTCAAACATCATCTCAGTTTGGTTTTTCTATCAGGCTTTGACGGGCTGAAATCCCTATTGTTCGAGATGACCACGTCTGAAAGCTGACATGACTCTCAGGCTAAACCCGAGGGGGGTGTCGTTTCCCCTCAATGTTGGCGATCGTCCTGAAACCTCAAGATTCCCCTTTTTGCCCCTGGCTTGCCCGTTTCTCCTGTTTGCTGGTAAGTTGCCTGTTTTGAGTCGCCTGTTTTGAGTCGCCTGTTTTGAGTCGCCTGTTTTGAATCGCCTGTTTTAAATTACGTGTTTTTAATTACGTATTATTACTAATCGTATTTTCACGTAAATTATCCGACGGTGCGATCGCCGTCACAACGAATAGGTAAGCGCGATCGCATAGCTAAATTAAAGTTCTTGTTAAGATGAAAGAAATCGAACAGAACTGGGTAGAGAGATTAGCGTATGACTGCCACACAGGTGCAACATCGAGATTCTAATGTTCAAGAAATTGCCAGCCGCATTTTTGAATCTCATCAGATTACCCGAGCCGATCAGTCCGTCTTCATGAGGAGTCTGCTCTCCAAATCCGCCCTCAGCCGCGAAGAAGAAACAATCATTAACAAAGTTTTCGAGGAACTCAAACGGGGCCTGCTGCGCGTTGTAGACTAGCCAAAATGCAGATATCATCACGGTTACGCCGATTAGACATACCCCACAAAAACCCCGGTTTTCACTAAACCGGGGTTTTCTGTTGCAACAACCGAATTGACGTCCCGCGAGTAACTATGACCTCTCAGCAGCGGGTTCATACAAATACTCAAACCAGTTTCCATCGAGATCGCGACCATAAAACGAGGCGGTTCCATCCCGGTGTTCGTGAACCTCGCTGACGTGAACCCCATCAGCCTTGAGTTGACGGTACGCTGATTCCATTTCGTTGCGATCGCCAAAGATGAAGCCAAAATGAGGACCCGCCTGGTCATAATTAGGACTCAGCAAGGCTAACCCGTCCTCTCCCGCCTTGAGATAGGCCCAGTCCGTATCCTTCCAAACCAGCGTCATCCCCAGATTTTCATAAAACGCGGCCGCCTTGGCGATATCTTGCACGCAAATGGCCACATGTCCCAGTCGTTTGAGCTGCATATCGTGAATTTTGTTAGCTTATACCCACATTTCTATTGTAGGGCGGTTATTCTGTGGGAGAGCCTTTCGAGTGACACGATGTTTGATCTCGCGAATCTCCCCTATTGGATCTTTCTCATTTCAGGAATCGTCCTGTTTGTCGTCTCCATCTCCATCGGTGGTGAAGATGACCTCGACGGCGATGGCTTTGATCTCCCCATTTTAGGCTGGTTGGGAATCGGCCAGGTTCCCCTAATGCTACTCCTGGCCGCAGACTTAAGCCTCTGGGGCCTGTTTGGCTGGGTGGCTACCGTGGCCCTCGGTGTTCCAGGAACGCCTTTAGATATCGGTGTTTTCCTCGTCACCGGGGGGGTGAGTGTCTTTCTCGGGGGTGCGATCGCCCGACCCCTGGGCCGCCTGTTTTTCGCCAGTTTTAGTGAAGACTCCAGCAGCGATCGCCTGGTGGGATGTTTAGGAACCGTCAATTCTCCTCAACTTCCCCGCCAACGCGATCGTAAAGTGGGCCAAGTCGATGTGGTTGATCCCGCCAAAAACCTGGTTACCGTCAATGTCGTGATTCCCGACGACGCCGAAATTGTCCCCCAGCGGGGAGATACTGTTCTGATTGTCGAACATTGTCCCGACTACTATCTGGCGATCGCCCATAACTCCATCGACTGCGATCGCTGGCTCGGCTCTACAAATAGTCCTTAACGACTCTCCAACAGGAGATTAAATCACACAAAATCACACTAATATCACATTAAATCACACGAAATCACATTAAATCACATTCAACTATGCTGTATTGGTTAACCCTCCTCGAAACCCTCTCCACCCCCACCTCAGCCACCACCACCGTCGAGGTGAATCCCCCTCAACCCGCCTCCCCGCTCAAATCCGCCGCCGTTCCGCCACCGGTTCCCGAACCGCCCACAGCGGCCCACCCTGACCACTCAGAAACCCCACCCGTCATCATCGCCGACCTCGCTCGCGAGAATGATTATCACGACATTCACCAAAACGTCCAAGACAATGTTTTAGAAAAGGCCGAACCCCCCGTCGTGTATGCTCAAGCCGGGTCTATGATCCTCGGAGGGACCGCCGTCGGGATCGTTGGGATTATCGTTCTCATTTTATTGGGCTTTTGGGCCTACACCCGCGTCTATCAAATTACCCCCAACAACGAAGCCTTTGTGCGAACTGGGGGTTTTTTGGCGAAGAAAAACTCCGTCATTCTCTATGGTGGCTGTATTGTTCTCCCCGGCTTCCATGAACTGACGCGGGTTCCCATGCGGGAGATTACCATCAACGTCGAACGCACCGGAAACCTGGCTGTTCGCACCCAAGACTATTTACGGGCCAATATGCGGGTGACGTTTTATGTTTGCGTTAACCACGATGAACAGGATGTAAAAACCGCCGCTGCACGTTTATCGCGCGATGGAAATATCTCCCCGGCGGATATTAAAGAAGCCCTGGAAACTCGGGCAGATGATGCTATTCGAGCGGCGGCAAAACGCAAAACTCTGGCAGAAATTGATTCTGATAAATTGGGGTTTGCTGATGAAGTCTTGAATTTAATTCAGCAAGACCTGAAAAAAGTCGGTTTAACCCTCAATAATATCGCTATTTCTGAAGTCGAAGAAAGCGATACGTATGACACCAATAACTTTTTTGATGCCCAAGGAGTGCGGCTGCGGACGGAGACAATTCAGAAGTCGATTAAGCAAAAAGAAGAGGTTGAACTCCAGACAGAGCAAGAGCGACGGCAGTTCCAGCTTCGCACTCAAGTTAGTATTAAGCAGCAGGAACTGAATGCTCGTAAAGAAGGATTAGAAATTGAGCGGGACGAGGAAGAATCGCAACTTCAGCAACAGCTTGAAGTCGAATCTATGCGGGCGCAACGGGCGCGGGAGATTCAAGAGTCGAAAGACCGAGAAGCGGCGAATCAAGAACGTAGTAAAATCCTGCAACGGCAAGCAGTAGAAGAAGAAGAAATCGCCAAATCTCAGGCGGTGCAAGAAAAGCAAATTCTGTCTGCGATCGCCATCGAAGAACAACAGAAAAAACTCAAAGTGGCTCAAGCCTTGCAAAAACAAGAAGCGGAAATGGCTGAAATTACCCGTCAGAAAACCATTGACGCCAACCGCTTAAAAGCTCAGGTCGAAATCTCCGAAGCCGAGGAACTCTCGGAACTCGCCAAACAAGAGGCCGCCATCGCCATCGCCAAGAAAACCCAAGAACGCCTCGAAGCCGAAGCCATGCGAGCCCAGGCCGAGTCGGCGGTGGAAACGGCCATCGAACTCGAACGAGCGCAACGGAAACAACGCCTTTCAGCTTTGGCCGCCGAAGAAGCCGCCGAGAAACAACGCATTGCCGATAACAACGTCATCGAAATCGATGTCTTTCGCCGCCGTCGCCAAGCCGAGAGCGCCCGTCAAGCGGCAGAATTGGAAGCTGAGTCGATTCGGACCTTGGCGGCGGCTGAGCGCGATCGCGCCCTGGCTGAAGCCGAAGGGATTGAAGCGAAAATCCAGGCTGAGAACGCCCTGAGTGATGCGAACCGCAACGCCGATCTGATTCGCGACATCGCCCCCGAGTTACTCAATCGCCTCCCCGAAATTGCCAAAGCCTTGGCCCCACAGCCGGGGGTGTTGGGAGATGCCAAAATCTATGCGTTTCCCAATGGCAACAACGGTAATGGTAATCTCTCCCAGGATATTAGTAAGCTGATGCTCTCCACCAGTGGCCTAGGGTTAATCGAAAGCCTCAGCCAAGAGGGAAAACTCGAAGGACTGATGACCACCTTGGCGCAACTACTGAAAACAGGCAACAATGAAAGTCCATCGGAATCGCCGCAGTCACCGTTAAACCAGGGGTCTGGCGGTTCATCGAGCCGTGGCGGTGGCTCGGCTGGGGGGCGCAGTTCTGCCATAACCAGCGAGCCTCAGCCCCCGAAATCGGTCCCAGATGTGCCAGAAGCGTGATTCCCCGGCTAGACGACATTGGGGCGATCGCTCTACCATTAACTCTGGTTGCAACACTGACGATCGCAACTCGTCCAGTTGGTTTAACATTGCCCCTTTCGTCACGCCCTTCGAGCAGCTGAGTCTTAAAATACGCTATGAAAGAAATCTTGACCCTCGTTCCGGGGGGAATCGGTGATCAGTTATTGTTTTTCCCCACCCTCGAACAACTGAAGCATCACTATCCCAACTCTCAACTGAGTGTGGTGGTTGAACCCCGCGCCAAGGGAGCCTATCGGGCCAATAAGTATTTCCATGATGGCTCCTTGAATCTAATTCCCTTCGACTTCAAAGATCGCAATGGCCCCGCCGATTGGGGAAACCTGATGGGAATTGTCCGCGATCGCGAGTATGATGCGGTCTTATCCCTCGGTCGCCGCTGGACGGTGGGCCTACTGCTTTGGCTAACGGGGATTCCCCGCCGCGTCGGCTATGGTGAACCCGGTAGCCTCTTCCTGACTCATCCCGTTCCCCTCAAACCCGAACAGTACGCCGCCGAAATGTATCACGACTTGGTGCGCGGTCTGGGAATTCAGTCTCCCTGTCCTCCCATGGAGGTGACTCTACTCAAAGAAGATGTTGAGTGGTCTGAACAGCAACAACACCAGCTTGGTGTAACCGAAAGTGGCTATGTCCTCGTCCATGGAGGCGCCAGTCAGTTGGCCCAGCAGAAGGGACTCGATAAAATCTATCCCGTTGAAAACTGGGCCAAGGTGTTACAGGGAATGCAACAGCGACAGCCCAATCTTCCCATTGTGGCCGTCTGTGGCCCCGATGATGGAGCCTTTATCCGGGAGTTAACCGAGGCGGTTCCTGGCCTCAAAACCATTTCCCCTCCCGATATCGGCAAACTGGCCGCCACCATCGCCGCCGCCAATGTGATGCTTTGTACTGACAGTGCGCCGATGCACCTGGCTGTGGCGGTTCAAACCTACACCTACGCTCTGTTTGGTCCCACGGATGCGAAGAAACTCCTCCCTCGGGGCGATCGCGCTCAAGGAATTGTCTCAGCAACGGGTAAAATGGCGGACATTGACCCGCAATCTATCTTAGACAAGGTGTTTAGTTAGAAGTCGGCCAACGGGTAAACCCAAAAGCACAATACAAGATGGGGTAGGTTCTCGAAGTCTCTAACCTTCCCCTCGTTGCTGATGGTCTGTTACCTGTTGCCACTTCCCCTGATCTTACCGTTTGAATTATGACTCCTGAAGGAACTTGGACGATCGCACAGGCCAAAACCATGGCCGGAACCCCTTATAGCGGGACGGTACAGATCTCTCGCACGGGGTCGGTGTATCAAATCTTTTGGTTGAGCGATCGCAGTAACTTTTCCGGCCTCGGCTTCTATCATGACAACCGCCTCTGTGTCGGCTGGAGTTTAGATAGCTCATTTCGTGTCGTTGTCTATCGGATTCACCGCGATGGAACCCTAGAGGGACAATGGACAACCCCGCAGCTGTTTCCCGAATTTGGAACTGAACAAGCCACGGGAGTCTCCTCTCAAGAGGTGGGGGGACTCTATCAGGTATCGGGAACTTATCCCAAAAAACAACCCCCCTACACCACCAGTCTGGCCATTGGCCAGAAGGAACAGATTTATCAACTCACCAGTAGCGGTAGCCCCAAGTTACAGGGAATTGGCCTGCGTAGTGGTGACTGGTTGGTCACCAACTGGGGCTATGACGGTAAATTTGGGGTCATGGTCTATGAAATCGACCGTGACACCGCCGAAGGACGCTGGACTCGTCCAGGGACGAAGCAGGTGGGTATCGAGACATTATCAAAGATTTGTTAGGAGTCCCTTAACCCGGTCCCAAGAGTAAATCAAAGAGGCCGTCGTCGAGTTCATAGCCAAGAAGCTGCGACATGGCCTTGAGGCGAGAGCGACTCGGACAGCCCTGTTCTTCGAGCCAACTCGCCAGAACGAAGATTTTGCTCATCAAGAAGATTTCCAGGGCTTCTGGGTTGAATTGGATGCCCTCAGTGCGATGAAACTCATGGGGAACCAACATGGCCACATAGCGGGCTAATTCACCACTGGACCAGTCGAGGAGTAGAGGAAGCCAGGGATAGGCCGCATCGAGACGGATAAACCAAAGGCGAATTTCGGGAATCTCTGACAATTCCCGAGGATCGCTCGGATCACGAGGAATATCAATCTGAAACCGTAGAGACTGCTCAGCATCAGCCATTGCGCCCTTAAGCTGTTGGGCGATCGCCTCCCGGGCCGGGCTTAAATCTAGGGTTTCAATCGTCGTGGCGTCGAGTTGAATCTCATTCGTGGACATGAACAGTGCAGCCTTTGAAAATACTAGAGTAGGATGGTTTTCTATACCTTTCTACCCTACTGTATTGGGTCAATAGTCCGGACATTTTTCTGGGCAAGCGCTGAAACCCTTGGTTTCTCGTTGGCTAGATCACTGTGAAAGATGGATGAAACCCGCATTCTACCGTTGACTTTTAAAAACTGTCCGGAGTGTTGATTGGGTTCCAATTCAGCGAGTCCTGTAGCGGCTGGCCACAACTCCCCCAAAGTCACTACGTTACCTTAATCCGCGAGAAGGCTCACGTTGTAATCTTTGATTCAACGTTGAGATGAATCGCGGCAACCACTGTAGTACAATGTGGTACAATTCCGTCAAATGACTGAATGGTGTCATGCTGGTATTTGAGGCCAAGCTAAAAGGAGCCAAAGAGCAGTACGAGCGTCTGGACGAGGCCATTCG
>NZ_JAWOCL010000305.1:0-3177 GCF_046483825.1 Sodalinema sp. | reverse complement strand
AGTTCATCCAACTTTGTCAACGAATATACCTCATCGAGTCCAGTGTAGATGACCGATCCCGCAGTCAGACGATTAGCGATATAAGAGATGAAATTATTAGGCGCTCTACAAGCTTGTTGCAGGAGTGATCCATGAAGTTAATATCTGCCGAAATCAGTAATTTCCGCCTACTGAAAAGTCTTAAGCTCGATTTTTCTTGTGATAAAGAAAAACCCTTGACGGTAATAAGGGCGGCTAACGAAACCGGGAAAACAACATGCCAAACTGCCCTTATCTGGTGTCTGTATGGATCAAAAGCGTTAGGCCGCCCATTCGAGCCAGGGTAGACCACCAATCTTGCGATCGAGTAATATCAGCAACGCCACCATCGAGACCACATTCACCCCCATCGTGGCCAGAACCAACCCCGGTGCGCCAAACCATTGGATAAAGAAATAGTCCAACAGCACATTGAGAAAAATATTGGCAATACTGACTCGGAATGGTGTTTGACCATCTCCGAGGGCATAAAACACCCGCACCAACACATCCCGTCCCAAATAGACAAACATTCCTAAGCCATAGGCCATCAGAATGGCCGCCACAAACTCCGACGCCGCTCGGTCAAAGGCATAGCGTTCATAGACCACACGGACAATGGGTGTGGCCAGAGCCACCATCAGCGCCCCCAAGGGCAACATCGTTAACCCTGTGAGAATTAACCCTTGGCGAATGCGTTGTTTGAGCTGGGGCCAATGCTCAGGAGCCGCCAGACGGGAGAAAATCGGCAGTAGAGGGACCAGTAGGGTATTAGAGATAATCCCCAGAGGCGTTTGCACCAATAGCCCCGCATAGCCCAAAGCAGAGGCAGTCTGGGGGATAAACGAGGCAAACCAGAGGTCGGTGTAGACGTTAATCTGCATCATTCCCGAGGAGAAGGTGGCCGGTCCCATGACCTTCATCACCTCCCGCACCCCTGGCCGCCAAAACTCAAAGCGTAGCCGTAGGGTTCCCAGGCCCTCCCGCCATTGCACCACCACTTGCACCAACCATTGCAACACCGCCCCTAGGAGGGTTCCCCAAGCCAGGACGAGGCCTCCGACGGCGGCGTAGCGGGGTTCGGTGATTTGGTCTCCTAAAGACAGAGCCAAGACCCCTAAGCCGCCAATGAGAGCCACACTGGAGAACAGGGGACTGATTGAGGGCAGCCAATAGAGGTCAGCGGCGTTGAGGCTGCCGAAGCCAATCCCAATTAGGCCGGCGAGTAAGGCCATCGGGGCCATGATGCGAAACTGCATCACGGCAATATCGCGAATTTCTTGACCGGCGGCCGTTTCCGAGAGACCCGGAGCGACCACATCAATGAGAGGATGAGCAAAGACAACTAGGGCAATGGTGACCAGGAGCAGAATGCCACCGACGAGGGTGGTCATGGTTTCGATGAGGGGAACCGCCTCTCGTTTATCCCGTTTGGCGACGACACTGACGATCGCACTATGAAACGGTCCGTTAATCCCCCCTAGCAGCACCAGGAGGAAGCCCGGAATCACATAAGCGTAGTTGTAGGCATCTACAGCGACACCGACCCCAAATGCGGCAGCGATCGCCTGTTGACGAACCAAGCCAAAAATCTTACTAATCAGGGTCGCCGCTGCCACAATGCCAGCAACAGACGCCAAAGAACGAACCTTTCCTGTCTCGTCAGCCATAATTACCGAGTTGCATTTGTCCGGGGATGAGAGTCACTTAGACAAACATTTAACCGCAAGAGGGTCACGGTTCCCTACCCTTGCTCCGGGTTCCGTCGAGTCCTGATTCACTCAAACCTGTTGATTTTGCTTATGACTAGCCCTGTGATTTACGACTATCCCCCCCTTTATTCGGGAACTTTAATCCGACGCTATAAGCGCTTTCTTGCCGATATTGAACTGGTTAACGGCGAGGTGATTACCGCTCATTGTCCCAATACCGGCCCCATGACGGGAGTTTGTGACCCCGCCAGCCCCGTGTTGCTCTCCTATAGCGACAACGCCAAACGGAAATACCCCTACACTTGGGAGGCCATCCAGATGCGGGATGCTGATCGGACCTGGGTGGGGATTAACACCAGCCGCAGTAATGCGATCGTGCGATCGCTCCTTGAACAACATCTCATCCCCGAGTTGGGGGACTATGGAGCCATCCGCTCAGAAGTTAAGTATGGCCAGGATGGGAAAAGCCGCGTTGATTTTCTCTTGGAGGGCGATCGCCCCATTTATCTCGAAGTCAAAAATACCACCTGGGCGCGGCAAACCCAGGCCCTGTTTCCCGATACCGTCACCGAACGCGGACAAAAACATCTACGGGAGTTGATGGCCCTAGTGGACGAGGCACGCTGTGTCATGTTGTACTTAATTAACCGGGGAGATTGCGATCGTTTTTCTCCCGGTGATGACGCCGATCCAACCTACGGTAAATTATTACGAGACGCCGTGAATCGAGGCGTTGACGTCTTACCCTGCCAGGTTCAGGTTAGTCCCGAGGGACTGCGTTACTGTGGCCGAGTTCCCCTAGAACTGTAGCCCTAAAACCGGCCTCATGGTTAGCCCATTCTCAGCCACCTCGCGATCGCCGAATCAGGAATCGTATAATCGGCTACAAAATGTACTGGATTGTCAGTGGTAATAAAATGCCATGCTAGTACAAGCATTATTTTGCTAAAACAGACCAAACAAAGGAGTTTTCGGTGTGAAAAAGGTAGAAGCCATCATTCGTCCCTTCAAGCTAGACGAAGTTAAAATTGCCCTCGTCAACGCCGGTATCGTGGGGATGACCGTTTCCGAAGTGCGTGGCTTTGGGCGGCAAAAAGGACAGACTGAACGCTATCGCGGCTCAGAATATACCGTCGAATTTTTGCAAAAGCTCAAACTCGAAATCGTGATCGAAGATAACCAAGTCGATATGGTGGTTGAAAAACTCACCGCCGCCGCCCGAACCGGAGAAATCGGCGACGGTAAAATTTTCGTCTCCCCCGTCGATCAGATTATCCGCATTCGGACTGGCGAACAGAACCTCGAAGCCATCTAACCCTAACCCTCAACCCGAGGCCTTATCCAACGGTGGAGACTCAGAAATTCAGAGGTATTCAGCGAACGTCAGCACCCCCGGCTGAAGCACGGGGGCTTCGTGCCCTCCCCTTCAGGTAGCTGACCAGCTTAA
>NZ_JAWOCL010000215.1:0-9109 GCF_046483825.1 Sodalinema sp. | reverse complement strand
GGGGGAGAGGGCAATCGGAAAGGTGCATCGATGGAACTTTCATCAATGCACCTGTGGAGTTTAGTATTTTGGTCACTTTAAACAAGACAACAGATAACTTGAATCTATTGCCAACACAGGCTTTTTAGGTTATCTGCTGTCCTTTATTAAGTGTCCGAATTAGCGGCGGGCTAACTTCTTGGCCGACATCTTGCGCAGACGAATTGACTCGGGAGTGACCTCGACGAGTTCATCGGCGCCGATGTATTCCAAGGCCCGTTCGAGACTCATATCGACGGGAGATTGAAGCTGAACTAACTCATCGCCACTGGCGGCGCGGTGGTTGGTCAACTGCTTGGTTTTGCAGACGTTCAACTCTAAGTCTTGGGGACGGTTGTTTTCGCCGATAATCATGCCTTTATAGACCTTGGTTCCGGGTTCAATAAAGAAGACACCCCGGTCTTCGGCGTTTTTCAGGGCGTAGAAGGTGGCGACTCCTTCCTCAAAGGAAATTAGGACACCATTACGGCGGGTTTCCACGTCGCCCGAGAGACGGCGATATTCCAGGAAACTATGGTTCATGATGCCGTCGCCGCGAGTGATGCGGACGAAATCGCCCCGGAAGCCAATTAAGCCTCGGGCGGGAATCACAAACTCTAACTGTGACCGGCCGGCGGTCATACGCATATCTTGCATTTCCCCTTTCCGTTCGCCGATGCGTTCCATGCAGCCGCCGACGGCTTCTTCGGGAACGTCGAGAACCAGGAGTTCAAAGGGTTCGTAGGGTTGTCCGTTGACTTCCCGATAAATGACCTGGGGTTGGGAGACTTGGAACTCATAGCCTTCGCGACGCATGGTTTCGATGAGAATCCCTAGGTGTAATTCACCCCGTCCGGAGACGGCGAATTTGTCGGGGGAGTCGGTGGGTTCGACGCGCAGGGCCACGTTGGTTTCTAATTCTCGCATCAGGCGATCGCGCAATTGGCGAGAGGTGACAAATTGCCCCTCTTGACCGGCGAAGGGAGAATCGTTAACCAAAAAGGTCATCTGGAGGGTGGGTTCGTCCACCTTAATCAGAGGAAGGGCCTGGGGTTCGTCGGGACAGGCGATGGTCTCGCCGATGTTGGCGTCAGCAAAGCCCGAGACGGCGACAATCATGCCGGCGGTGGCTTCTTCGAGTTCAACGCGGGCCAAGCCTTCAAAGCCCATCAGTTTGGTGATTTTGCCTTTGACGATTTGGTCACCATCTTGGATGAGGATGGCTTGTTGTCCGGCTTTGATGGTTCCGTTGTGAATACGACCGATGACAATCCGACCGAGGTAGTCGGAGTAGTCGAGGGTGGTGACTTGCAGTTGCAAGGGTTTCTCGGGGTCACCGATGGGCGGGGGAACGTGACCGAGGATGGCCTCAAACAGAGGCTGCATGTCTTTGTCTTCGTCGTTGAGGTCTTCTTTGGCGAAGCCACCGAGGCCTGAGGCGAAGAGATAGGGAAAATCACATTGGTCGTCGTCGGCCCCGAGGTCGATAAAGAGGTCGAGAACTTTGTCGACGGCGATATGGGGGTCCGCTTGGCCGCGATCGATTTTGTTGACGACGACGATGGGACGGAGGCCTTTTTCGAGGGCTTTTTTGAGGACGAAGCGGGTTTGAGGCATGGGGCCTTCGTTAGCATCCACAATCAGGATACAGCCGTCTACCATGCCCAGGACTCGTTCGACTTCTCCGCCGAAGTCGGCGTGTCCGGGGGTGTCAACGATGTTGATGAGGGTGTCTTGGTAGTGAACGGCGGTGTTTTTGGAGAGGATGGTGATTCCCCGTTCCCGTTCCAAGTCGTTGGAGTCCATCACACAGTCCGGAACGTCTTCTCCTTCGCGGAAGATGCCGGATTGTTTGAGGAGTGCGTCAACCAGGGTCGTTTTGCCGTGGTCAACGTGGGCGATAATTGCAACGTTGCGAATTGGGAGAGACATAAAGAAGCGTCCAGACGGTGCGCTGTTAAAAAATTGACAGATTTCTTAACAATTGTAGCGGATCTTAGGGCGATCGCCGGGGAAAAATTCCTTAAAATACCCAGAAAATACCCAGCGCAGCTGAGGGGAGGGGTAAGCCTGCGGATTGGCGTTGGCCCGGATCAGGCAGTGCCTTGTTACGAACGAACTGTGCGGTTCGGATCGCTTCGTCAATCGCCGCGTATTGCTGGGGTTTCCCTTTGATTTTGAACTCAAGAACAAGCATCGCACCGTTGGCATCGGTTGTGCGGACAATCCTGGCACAAAAAAGCAGGATTGTCAAAAGCCGTCCTAGAAGGACGGGGTTTTAGACCCAAAATTTTCGATAAAACCATATTGGAGAGCCAGTCTTTCCAGGTTTAAACTGCATCTGAAAACGAGGAAGATTGAATGATTGGCAAGGCAACTAAATGCCAGTCTACTAAGAATTCACCATCTTGCTCGACTAAGGTTACTTCGGGTCTTCTGGATCTACGGTGGGATTTGTTACAGAATATACAAAATTGTAGTCGGGGCGAAAAATTTTTCGCCCCGACAGTAACGGGTATAATCTGCCATAAATTTTCCTTATCACCCTAAACCCAGAAGACCCGTTACTTCTCCAAATTTTCGGTCATATATGACTTTTCCAGAAATACTTAGAATCTCTTCTAATACTCGATACTCAGTCCAAGATTCGGGTTTTTCAATAGCTCGGTTATAGCTGTAGCGGTTTGCACCGACAACAACTTCGATTTCTAGGCGAATGGGAAGATCGAATCGGTGATAGGATACATCAGTTAACGCTACTAGCTCACTCAATTGATGAGTCCCACGACCAATTTTTTGGAATATCTGCAACACCTTAAGCAGGGTTGATTTTCCAGAACCATTTTTGCCGACAAAGAGAACCGAGTTTTAGCCGGCGGCGTTAAATTCAAAGTTCTCAAAGCAGCAGATGTTGTGAATATACAGTTTGTTTATCATAACTGATGGTATAACTTGGTATTTTTCGGGGTCAACAAACTGAAAAGTAAACCGCTGACAACATTAATATAGCATGATTAGAGTCATGGGTTTAAGGGACGGATCATCAAGGGGGAGGACAACCTATCTGAGAAGATATCTGAGAAGATATCTGAGAAAATAAACACCTGTAACCTCTAGGGGGAGACGGCTCGCGGTAAAATGGGAAAGCTGAACTCCAATCTATCCCCTCACCCGCAAAACGACAATTATCTCCTATGTTCTCCACGCAAACCTCCCCCAACTGGAAACGCATCGCCAAAGACTTTGAAGCCATCCTGGGCAAAAACGGCGTGATTCGTCGCAAAGAAGAACTGCTGACTTATGAATGCGATGGACTCGCCAGTTATCGGCAAAAACCCGCCCTTGTCGTCCTCCCCAAGACCACCGAACAGGTCGCAGAAGCCGTGGCCCTGTGCGATCGCCTCGACCTGCCCTGGGTCGCCCGTGGGGCGGGAACGGGACTCTCGGGAGGCGCACTCCCAGAACCCGATAGCGTCCTGATTGTCACGGCCCTAATGCGGAAAATCCTCGATATTGACTACGACAATCAGCGCGTGATTGTGCAACCGGGCGTGATCAATAACTGGGTGACGCAAGCCGTTAGTGGGGCAGGATTTTACTACGCCCCCGATCCCTCTAGCCAGATTATCTGTTCTATTGGTGGTAATGTGGCGGAAAATTCCGGTGGGGTTCACTGTCTTAAATATGGGGTGACGACCAATCACGTTTTGGGGCTAACGGTTGTGCTTCCTGATGGCAGTATTACGCAACTCGGCGGTGAGATTCCCGAAATGCCAGGATATGACCTGACGGGGCTATTTGTGGGGTCGGAAGGAACCCTGGGAATCGCCACGGAAATCACCCTAAAACTGCTCAAAACGGCTGAATCCATCGCCGTGGTTTTGGCCGACTTTACCAGTATTGAAGCGGCTGGGGCGGCGGTGGGGGCGATTACCTCGGCGGGGATTGTCCCGGCGGGGATGGAGATGATGGATAATCTCAGTATTAACGCCGTGGAGGATGTGGTGGCCACGGGCTGTTATCCCCGCGATGCGGAGGCGATTCTCTTGGTGGAACTCGATGGCTTGGATGCGGAAGTGACCGAGGTGACGCGGCGAGTGACCCAGATTTGTCAGGAGAAGGGGGCGCGAACGGTGACGGTGGCGGAGGATGCCGAGACGCGGGCTAAACTCTGGAAGGGACGTAAGGCGGCGTTTGCGGCGGCGGGCCATCTCAGTCCTGATTATTATGTTCAGGATGGGGTGATTCCTCGCACTCGTTTGGCGGAGGTGTTAGGGGAAATTGAGGCCCTGAGTCAACGCAGTGGTTATCGCATCGCCAATGTGTTTCACGCTGGGGATGGAAATTTGCATCCTTTGGTTCTCTATGACAATGGGGTGGAGGGCCAGTTGGAGGAGGTTGAGGAAGTCGGCGGTGAGATTCTTAAACTCTGTGTGAAGGCGGGAGGGTCGATTTCTGGAGAACATGGGATTGGGGCGGATAAACGCTGTTATATGCCGGAAATGTTTACGGATGCGGATCTCGATACGATGAAATGGGTACGAGATGCCTGGAATCCTAAGGGGTTAGCCAATCCCGGTAAGATTTTTCCCACGCCTCGCACCTGTGGCGAGGGGGCGGTTCATCCGAAGGCGAAGGCTTATCCGGGTGTACCGCAGTTTTAGTTCCCTTGTGGACTTCTGGGGTTGACTTCTGGGGTTGGGCGATCGCACCGGGGAGATGGCGGGCTACAATGCCTTTCGGGGAACTTCTGAGAGTGCCGCTGGTTCGTCTGATGGGATGGTCATCGGCGATCGCCACCTGTTTGTTTAGACCTGATTTGTTTATATCTGACGCTTGTTTGAGATTATGAAACCTGATCGAACCGTTTTACTGAATCAACTCACCAGTTTGGAAGCCCAAATTGCCCAACTCGGGGCGATTCATGATGGCATGAGTTGGGGGGAGGTGAAACGCCTCTTGCAATCCCAACCTGCCGCTATGGGTGGAGATGCGAAAGCCCAGGCGATCGCCATCTTAGACCGCTTCGATGCCCTCGATCACCGGGAACAACCGGGTTTCCAACCATTAATTCAATTTAAACAGCAGGTTCGCTTATTCCGTAATCAGGTCAGTAATGCCCCGGCCAATCAACTTCCGGCCGATGTCAACGACTTACTCAGTGGGAAACATCCTGTGGCCCAACTGTTGAAAGCCGTGGATGAGGGCGATCGCCTCAGCGATGCCCAATGGGCCACTCTCCAACCCACCTTAGAAAAAATCTTCGGGCCAACCATCGCCATTGCCGCGTCCCGAGGCAAACTCTATGTTAGCCAAGTCGCCCCGACCTCTCAACCGGCGGCGACACCTAGCCCCTCGGCGACACCTAGCCCCTCGGCCACAACGCCTTTAGCCTCGCAAACGGTTCCCACGCCCAAAGCTGAACAAGTCCGCCCTCAAATTAGTGGTGGGGCGGATTTGTTGATGTGGGGAGATGCGACGGAAACGGCGACGGCGAAACCGGCCCCATCTCAGCCCGCCCCTCAGCCTGCCCCTCAGTCGGGCCAATCGGAAGAACCTTTGATTGTGTTTGGGGCCAAAAGTCTCACGGGAGGCACGCAAACTGGGTCGATGCCTTTGACGGTGTTGGTGCATATTCAAGGATTGGGCGATCGCCAATTTGCCTCGAAAGAGTTTGCCGGAACGCGGGGGCAATCTCGCAGTATCGAAGGGTTCCAACTCCGTCTGGCTAATGCCTTTCCTGGGGTCAAACTCGAATATATGGCTCATATCTCGGGTGTTGGCGATACCCCTTGGCTGACGGAAGGGCAATATCTCGGCAGTCGGGGGGAAAACCGGCAAGTCGAAGGCTTTGCCATTCGCTTAACGGGCGAGTCCGCTAGCCGGTACACTGTCCGCTATTCTGGGCATATTCAGAATATGGGCGATACGCCAGTCATGGGCGATGGCCAGTATTGTGGAACCCGTGGCAAATCCTTACGAGTCGAAGGTTTCCGGGTTTGGGTCGAGTTTCGCAATTAACTCAGCGGGGAGGGGGGATTGCCTCACCTGGGCGACTCCTCTCGCTTTGGAAGCGGTCGTCCAAGACTGGTTAGAATGAGATCATCGACCGGGGCGACGTGCGATCGCCCAGCCGATGTTTGTTGTTTTTAGGGGATTTGCCTGTGACTTCTACCTCACCTTCAACTCGCGTTGAACTCGAACCGATTGTTGAACTCGAACCGAGTTACGTTATTCCCGTATTTTTAGTGGTATTGGCGATTCCTCTGATGGTGGTGCAGGTTTGGCTGGCGGCGGCGATCGCCCTGTTTGGCCTCTTCTTAATGGTGCAAGCGGCAACCATTCGCCTCGAATTTACCCAAACGGACCTCGATGTTTACCGTTCTGACTCTCTGATTCGTCGCTTTCCCTACTCTGAATGGCTCAATTGGCAGATTTTCTGGCAGCCGGTTCCCATTTTGTTCTATTTCCGGGAAGTCAATAGTATTCACTTTCTGCCGGTGTTGTTTAATGCCAAAATGCTACGCAACTGCCTCGAACAACGCTGTCCCCAATCGTCCCGCTAATCACCGAGTCGCTTTACCATACATCTGCTCGTTTGTCAACCCTTAGGAATCGAGATGACTTTAGAGGAAAACACCCCCTACGGAACCCCCAAACCCGACCTCAACTCAGAGAACTGGGATGTCGATGCCGAGTCGGTCCCCGTTGAACCCTCTCCCTGGGAAGATGACCCCGACCCCGACCCCCAACCTCAGGGAATGGGGCAACCTGGAGCGGCTCAAGGGGATGATTCCGGCCTACCCGAAGGGGCGATCGCACCCCTCGCTGAACCCCTCCAAGCCTCTCTCGATTCCTCCAACTCCCCCAGTCGCGCCTCGGAAGACTCCAACGCTGGCTTCTATGATGACGACGAAACCAGTAACTGGGATGACGAGGACAGCAACTGGCAGGATCATGATGATGACGAGTCCGACGCCTACGCCGACTACGACAGCATCCCCCATGACCCCCCTCCAGGAGAGATAATCCAGGAGCCAGTCCAGGAGAGCGATTGGCAGGATCATGAAGAGTCTCCCCCCAGCCCCCAGCCTGAGCCAGTGGCCGCAGACTCGGGCGAATCCGACATCGGGGAAGCCGAAACCGCCCCCGAACCCGAAACCGCCCCAGAGCCTCCTCAACCCCTCTCAGAGCCAACAGCCTCCCCAATGGTGCAACCCGAGATTGAGGCTCTCGAACAGCGGGCTGAGGCTTTACGAGGGGAAATCGCTCAACTCGAAAGCGCCAAACAGCAAATGCAGCAGGCTCAAGCTGAGTTGCAACGAGATTTAGGGCGCTTAGTGCAAGAAGGCGTGAGCGAACTCAAGAAACGCAAACAAGCCCTAACCGTGGATGTCGAGCGTTTAGAACGCCGCCAAGAGCGCATCCGCAAGGAAATGCAAACTTCCTTCGCTGGCGTTTCCCAAGATATCGCCGTGCGGGTACAGGGGTTTAAGAACTATCTTGTGGGCAGTTTACAAGACTTATCTGTTGCGGCTGAACAGTTGCAAATTGAGCCACCCCCAGCCCCATCTGCGGCTCCAACTCCCGTGGAGGGCGCTCCCCGCCGCTCCCGAGGTGAACGGGGTGAGAGTCGCGGTGAGGCGGCCACGAGTCCTCAGTTTAGTGAACAGGGATTCCGGGAACAACGACGCTTGATTCGTCGGGCTTTGGATCAATATCGCAACAATCCTGACTATTATGGTCCCCCCTGGCAGTTGCGTCGCACCTTTGAACCGGTCCACGCTGAACGAGTGGCCAATTGGTTTTTCACCCAGGGCGGACGTGGGGCGATGAAGTCCACCAATAGCCGCCTTCAGAATATCTTGATTGCGTCGGCGATCGCCTCGGTGTTGTATCTGATGTACAAGCGTCGTTTACGGGTGTTGGTGCTGGCCAATAGCCCTGAACGTCTCGGGGAATGGCGGCGCGGCTTACAGGACTGTCTAGGCATCTCTCGGGCTGATTTTGGCCCCGATCGCGGTGTGGCTCTGTTTGAAGCCCCTGAACCCCTAGCACAACGGGCTGAGCGGTTTATGCAGGCGGGATTGATGCCCCTGATTATTGTCGATGAGTCGGAAAATCAGCTCAGTCTGGGACTGTTGCAATTCCCGCTCTGGCTGGCCTTCGCCCCGGACCCAGAATCGACGGTGGTGCGAGATTGGTAACCCCCGCGATCGAGTCACTCGTTAACGGTCATGTTGTGGACATAATCATTGCCTACAGTAAGGGTCAAGTAAACATGACCTCGGTAATCACCGCTGACACTATGATGAAATTGTCCTTGTCCCCCATGGTCACGATCGCCACCGGATTATTGAGTACCGCGACACTCTCGCTGGCGACGTTCGTTAATCTTCCTGCGGCTCAGGCCAACGATGACAGTTTGACCGGAGTGGTTGAACGAGTTTGGGAAGATGGGTTCCGTTTACGGGTTGGCGATCGCAGCATCACCACCGATACCTGGGCCGTGTGCGGGGATTCCACCCGTCAGCACGTTCGTGTGGACGATCGCCTCACGGTGACGGGAGAATTTGAATTCGGCGAATTCGATGTGTTTGCGATCGTCGATGAAGCCGGTCAAGAGGTTTGTCAATAAGCGACTGCGGATAATTACGGCGGGCGATCTGGTCTCATCTCTCCCATATAGTGCCATGGCTGAAGCCGTGGCACGCTCTCGGGCGGCTCTGCCGCCTATAATCATGTATTGGAGCGCATTGACTTATCGTTCACACCATTCATTGCGCGTTTGTCGGAGCGTTCCCAACAGAGTCGAGACAAACGTACAACGCCTCAACTCAGAATTATCTCGATGAACAATCGTCATTCGTCCTAATTGACCAATCACATGATTACGACGGTCAAAAACGACCCGTCGCGCTCCATGAACCCGCCGCAGAGTGCTATTCTCCTCATCGTAGCGAACGGCGGATGATAGGGCTATCCATTGAGCCTCATCGGGGTGAACCCTGGCCGGATGAACTGCCCAGAATGCCTGTTCATCTTCTTCTCGGAAACTCGCTTGCCATCGCTCCTTGGACGTTCTGGCTTG
>NZ_JAWOCL010000178.1:0-18585 GCF_046483825.1 Sodalinema sp. | reverse complement strand
CTTCAACCAATGGGTGTAAATCAGCACATAGAAGACAATCCCCGCCTGGGCCAACAACGCCGCCAAAAGATTGGTCACCGTATTGAGGAGGATAAACGACAATCCTGCCAGAACCCCAGCAAAGATCATCGCATCGCGAACCCGCACTCGCCCCGACGGTAACGGACGTAGGCTGGTGCGTTCCATGATTTCATCAATATCTCGGTCATAGAGACAGTTAATCGTGTTGGCAGCGGCGGCGGCCAACCATCCCCCCAACAGGGTCGCTAAGAGAACAACCGGATCAACCTCCCCTTCGGAAGCCAGGAACACCGCTGCCCCCGTCGTCACCAGTAACAAGACAATAATCCGGGGTTTGGTTAATTGGACATAACTTTGAATAACTTGGTAAAAATTGCGATTGAGGGGAGTAGAAGTCGCGGGAGAAATGGAATTTTGCATGAATTTGCGTGTCCTTCTGAAATCTCTCAGATGTCTTAGGGAACCAAAACCGTTAAAACGGCTCAAATGAAGCGTGAGTTAAGCGAGGCGGCTGTCCCGATTCGCCAATACCGTAAAGGCCACCAGGGTACCAAGAAGCAATGCACCAATCGTCTGATGTGCCACCGAAAGGGGTTCAACCTGTAGCCGTAGATAAAACGTTGCTATCCCTAAGCCAATTTGCAGGGCCACCAAGACCAACGCGGCCTTTCCTAAGCGACGCAGGGGCCAACTCAACGCTGGAGTTCGCCAGGCCCAAACCCCTAAAGCCAAGACCGCCAGGGTTGGGGGAACCACCCCGAGTATATGGCTATTCATCACGGTACAGAGACTTTGGTAACTCAGACATTGGTGTAAGGCCCATTGAGAAGCCACTAACGCCCCGAGAAGACTTTGGCCATAGACGAGGATAGCCGCCGCTAGGCTGAGCCAACGTAGACGATTGGCGGTTCCATTCCCCTGGTAGGGGAGTAAGGCCACGCCAATGGTGAGGACGGTGACGAAAAATAAGAGGGCGGTTCCGAGGTGGGCTGTCACGATGTCGAAGCGTAACATCTCCGTTACCGTTAAGCCGCCTAATAGCCCTTGGACGAGAACTAAGGCCAACGAAGCTAGAGCGGCCCAGGGGAGCCACTTCGGTAGCACGGCCCGTCGCCACCAGGTTTGTCCCACCAGAACGATGGTTAATACGCCAATGATGGACGCATCGAGACGGTGGAACCATTCTAGGAAGACCTGGAGGTTCATCTCGGCTGTGGGGACGAGTTGACCATAGCAGAGGGGCCAGTCTGGACAGGCTAAGCCGGCATTGGCCACGCGGGTGGCACTACCGATCGCCATGAGAATCACCGTTGCTACAGCGATTTTCCAGACTAGACGGCGCACTGAGGCGATCGCCTCGGTCGGAGATCGAGAATCTGAAGAAGTCGGAGTTAAAACAGAGTTAGCCATGGTGTTCGCCAAGTCGGTTAGATTGTCAAGGTTTGTTTAAAAAACGTTACGTCTTGTGAGTTGTTGACGTTTGGGGTCTCTGGCGACAACATAAGACCCAGAACGGTCTGGTTTAAGCTTAGAACTCTTATCTTTTAAACCAAACCGAGTTTTAGAAATGTTTTAGATTAGGCAAAATCCCTAAAAATCTACCCTTGCATCGTAACATTGGTTTATAAAGTCAGGAGGCGATCGCAAATTCTCAAAAAAAACCTAAAGATTTGGCAAATCGGCGACAGCATTTCAGAACCTGTTTTACCTTATAAAGAGATGACACGCCCTAACCCAAGCAGATTTACCCCACATTAGCCCGATTTATCAACTCGTGAAACTACCCACTTCCATTACGACTCTCATCGCCGGCATCCTGGTCACCCTAATCAGCCTCTGGTATGGACAACACCATGGCTGGATGCCCGAAGCCGCATCGCGAGAAGCGCCCCTCGTCGATGATCTTTTCAATATGATGATGACCATCGCTACAGCCCTATTTTTACTCATCCAAGGGGCGCTCATCATTGCCATTTTCCGATTTCGTCAAAAACCTGGAGATAACACCGACGGGCCGCCCTTAGAAGGCGATATCGGCTTAGAAATCGTCTGGACAGCGATTCCCGTCGTGATTGTCATGGTGCTATCGATCTATAGCTTTGAGGTTTACAACGAAATGGGGGGACTCGATCCCGCCGCCTCCAGAGACCCCGGCCCCCAAAAAACCGCAGTTGTCCCCGGAACCGCCATGGCGGCAACCCTCCCGGGCCAGGACAAGATTGCCCTCGGTGTCGGCGCCTCTCCGAGTCAACCCGCCAGTGATGCGATCGTCAACGTGGATGTCCTCGGACTGCAATACGCCTGGATTTTCACCTATCCCGATAGCGGCGTCGTCTCCGGCGAACTCCATGTTCCTACCGGCCAAGATGTCAAACTGAAAATCTCGGCCCAAGATGTCATCCACGCTGTTTGGATTCCCCAATTCCGACTCAAACAAGATGCCATCCCCGGACGAGATACCCAACTTCGCTTCAAACCCGAAGTTCCCGGAACCTATCCCCTCGTCTGTGCCGAACTCTGTGGGTCTTACCACGGTGCCATGCGGACACAGGTAATTGTTCATCCCCCCGAGGAGTATGACGAGTGGCTACAATCGCAAATTGCCGCTAAAGAACGCGGAGACGGCCTCACCGTTGCCCAAATCACGGCCAACAACGACAACCGCCTCGCGCGTCAGACTCAAGACTGGAACATCTCCCCCGAGGCGATCGCCGCCCTGCAACAGATGCAACCTGAGATGCACCATCACCTGTAACCCTCTTGTATAGGGACTTGTGCAGGGACTTGTGCAGGGACTTGTGCAAGAAATAACTTGTAAAACCACCCCAAACGCCTGCAACGCGACATCTGGACAAAACCGCATCGTGAACAGGATTTGACCTCTGCCATTTAATATGACAACCACTTCCGTTGAACCCAAAACCTCCCCACCCAATCCCGAACCCGAACGGCATTGGAAAGACTTTTTCGGCTTTAGTACCGATCACAAAGTCATCGGTATCCAATACTTCGTCACCAGTTTCTTCTTCTATCTCGTCGCTGGCTTAATGGCCACGAGTATCCGCATCGAACTGGCCACCCCCAATCCTGACTTCCTCGGGGCTGAGAACTATAACGGCGTTCTCACTCTCCATGGAACCATGATGATTTTCCTCTGGATTGTGCCAACCGGGGCCGCCTTTGCCAACTACCTAATTCCCCTGATGATTGGAGCCAAGGACATGGCCTTCCCAGTCCTCAATGGCTTGGCCTTTTGGCTGGTTCCCCCCGGTGGCGTTCTCCTCCTCACCAGTTTGATTATCCATCAGCCTCCCGTTGCCGGTTGGACCTCTTACCCTCCCCTGAGTCTCATTAGTGGTCAAGTCGGGGAGATGATGTGGATTCTCAGCATTCTCCTGTTGGGAACGTCCTCGATTTTGGGGGGAATTAACTTTGTCACCACCATCTTTAAGATGCGGATTAAGGAGATGTCACTCTATGACATGCCCTTGTTTTGCTGGTCGATGTTGGCGACATCCCTGCTGATTCTCGTCTCTACCCCCGTCCTGGCTGGGGCTTTAATTCTCCTCAGCTTCGACCTCATCGCCGGTACTGCCTTTTTCAATCCCACCGGTGGCGGTGATCCGATTGTCTACCAGCATATGTTCTGGTTCTACTCCCACCCGGCGGTGTACATCATGATTCTGCCGGTGTTTGGCCTCATCTCTGATATTTTGCCGGTTCACGCTCGCAAACCGATTTTTGGCTATAAGGCGATCGCCTACTCCAGTATCGCGATCGCCTTTCTCGGTAACATCGTTTGGGCGCACCATATGTTTACCAGTGGAACCCCCGGCTGGTTGCGGGTGTTCTTTATGGCCGCAACGATGATTATTGCCGTTCCCACGGGAATTAAAGTCTTTAGTTGGGTCGCCACCGTCTGGGGGGGCAAACTTCGCCTCAACTCCGCGATGCTATTTGCGATCGGCTTTGTTTCCATGTTCCTGATTGGTGGCTTAAGCGGCGTGATGGTGGCGTCGGTTCCCTTCGACATTCATGTTCACGATACCTATTTCATCGTCGCTCACTTCCACTATGTCCTCTTCGGCGGCAGCGTCTTTGGGATCTTCGCCGGAATTTACCACTGGTTCCCGAAAATGGTCGGGCGGATGATGAACGAAACCTGGGGCAAAGTCCACTTTGTCCTCACCTTCATCGGCTTTAACCTGGCGTTCTTCCCCATGCACATCTTAGGATTGCAGGGAATGCCCCGCCGAGTGGTGCAATATGACCCGGCTTTCACAACGCTAAACCAGATTTGTACCGTGGGTTCCCTGATTTTGGCGGTGTCGACGTTGCCCTTTTTGGTCAATGCCGCTTGGAGTTGGTTCAAAGGCCCCGTCGCCGGTGCCAATCCTTGGAATGCTTTAACCTTAGAATGGCAAGCCAGTTCTCCGCCGATTATCGAGAATTTCGAGGAAGAACCGGTGTTGTGGTCGGGTCCCTATGATTATGGCGTCGATCGCGAACGGGATGACGATCGCTCCGTCTCTGAGTTACTCGCTGAAGTTAAGGCTCAGATGTAATTAACGTTTCCTGAATACCCCCAGAGACAGAATCAAGTGTCAGATTCTTATGAAAAAGCTGTGATTGGGGGTATTCAGGTCCTCAAGTTCTGGCACTTCAACATTGCCATTGCAGCACGTGTCCCTAACCATTTGACTTATGCAAGGTTCTACTGTCGATACCTCTCAAAATCCCCTAGCGACCGCATCTCATGCTGAAGCGGGACATCATGGAGATCATCCGGATCATCGGATTTTTGGGCTTTATATGTTTCTGTTTGCTGAGGCCATGATTTTCCTCGGCTTGTTTGCGGCGTATCTCACGTTTCGCTCGGTGGCTCAGGTGTGGCCGCCGCAAGGAACGCCGGAATTAGAGTTGTTGTTACCCACGGTGAACACCATTATTCTGGTGTCGAGTAGTTTTGTGATGAACCGGGGTAATCAGGCGATTCGCAACAATGATGTGAAGGGGTTACGTACCTGGTTTGCCATTACGGCGGCCATGGGATTACTGTTTTTGTTTGGTCAAGGGTACGAGTATTTTACGAATGAATTTGGCCTGACGGATAATCTCTTTACTAGCACCTTTTATGTCCTGACTGGCTTTCACGGCTTACACGTTACCTTTGGTTTAGGCTTGATTTTGCTGGTTTTGGGGCGATCGCTCAAGCAAGGTCGTTATACCAGTGACAGTCACTTTGGTCCTGAAGCGGCGGAACTTTACTGGCACTTTGTCGATATTGTTTGGATTGTCTTATTTGCCATTCTCTATCTGTTTTAGCGATTAACGCCAAACTGGACTCTAGCAAAACAAAATCCCCTTGAACTCATTAGAAGTTCAGGGGGATTTTGTTGGAAAAGTTAGCCGCTCGTGAATCAGGTCGTTGTGCAAAACACACTCCTAACCACGAGCAACAAACCATTCAAGACTGGGTCTTCAGGGGTTAGGGTGATAAGGAAAATTTATGGCGGATTACATCCGTTGCTGTAGGGGCATAACCCACCCCTACCCCTCCCAGGAGGGGAAATTTTTCGCCCCTACAATTTTGTATCAAATGCAACAAATCACACCGTATATCCTGAAGACCCTCAAGACTTAGTAACGACCAATGCCTTGACCGGGTTTGTAAACGATGAAGCTCACCGTTTGGCATTGTTTGATGTTATCGAAACCAACCACACGGATGTAGGAGTTGGAGTACTCAGAACGGCACTCACGCACTTCGCTCAAGACATCCTGAGGAGTAGAAGCCGAGAACAGAGGCAGTTTCCACAGAGTCCAGTGGTGGTCGGTGGGGAGGGGATTTTCTTCAAATTCAACCGCAGGAATAAACCCTTGGTCGAACATATATTGGATCTGGCTGATAATTTGTTGGTCAGTCAGAGGGGGAAGATAAGAGAGAGTTTCGTAACGACGCTCTTTAGGCAGGGTTTTCATCAGAAATGACTCCTTGTTCTGTGACAAATAATGTTAATCCGGGACATCGGGGTTCTCAGACTCCGGGGGTGACAAGTCATCCACAGAGGTCGAGGCAGGCTCAGCAGTTCGGGTCAGGCGTTCAAGCAATTGACGGCGATGGTCCGTGTTGGACTGCTCAATTTGGGCCATGACCATACTCGGTAACAACTCCAAAATTGTCTCCGCCAGATGAGCGCGTACCGTCAAGACTCGTAGCATGAGTTCTTTATTCTCTTGCATCAAGCCTTGTAGGTAGGCTTCACCATCTTGAACACGATTCCCCGAAGAATACTCGCTTAGCCAAAGGGCCAGGGAAGGATTGGTTTCTGAAAGCTGCTCGATAATTGTCCGAACCGCTTGATAGGTCAGGTAACTTTGCAGCACCTTGGCCGTATCGTTGGCGACTTTTTTCGGATACATCTAGGCTTTATCCTTCCCGAAACGCCTTGGCAAAGTTGGATAGAGGGTCATGAGCGCTCCTTAAATTAAAGAGAAAATTAAGGGTCGCTCTTACCTCTAGCAACTTAAGCGAGATTAGAGAGTATCAACCGCTTCATACTCGAACTTGATTTCTTTCCAGAGTTCGCAAGCCACGGCCAAGTCAGGAGACCATTTCGCCGCTTCGCGGATGATGTCGCCACCTTCACGCATGAGGTCACGACCTTCGTTACGGGCTTGAACACAAGCTTCGAGAGCAACCCGGTTAGCGGTTGCACCAGGAGCGTTACCCCAGGGGTGACCGAGGGTTCCACCACCGAACTGTAAGCAGGAGTCATCGCCGAAGATTTCGAGCAATGCGGGCATATGCCAAACGTGAATCCCACCGGACGCGACGGGCATAACGCCAGGGACAGAAGCCCAGTCTTGGGTGAAGAAGATACCACGAGAGCGATCTTCTTCGACGAAGTCTTCACGCATCAGGTCAACGAAGCCCATGGTGATGCCTTTTTCCCCTTCGAGTTTACCGACGACGGTACCGGAGTGGAGGTGGTCACCACCCGAGAGGCGCAGACATTTGGCCAGAACCCGGAAGTGAATTCCGTGGATTTTCTGACGGTCGATGACGGCGTGCATGGCGCGGTGAATGTGCAGCAGCATACCGTTGTCACGGCACCAACGAGCCAGGGTGGTGTTGGCGGTGAACCCACCGGTGAGGAAGTCGTGCATGATGATGGGGGTGCCGATTTCTTTGGCGAATTCGGCCCGTTTCATCATCTCCTCGACGGTCGGAGCGGTCACGTTGAGGTAGTGACCTTTAATTTCGTTGGTTTCAGCCTGAGCTTTCTCGATGGCTTCTTGCACGAACAAGAAGCGATCGCGCCAGCGCATGAAGGGCTGAGAGTTGATGTTTTCGTCGTCTTTGGTGAAGTCTAAACCACCGCGCAGACATTCATAGACGGCGCGACCGTAGTTTTTAGCGGACAGACCCAATTTCGGTTTAATGGTGCAACCGAGTAGAGGACGACCGTATTTGTTCAATTTGTCCCGCTCAACGGTAATGCCGTGGGGAGGACCTTGGAAGGTTTTAACCAGGGCGACGGGGAAGCGGATATCTTCTAAGCGCAGGGCTTTGAGAGCCTTGAACCCAAATACGTTTCCGACGATGGAGGTGAGGATGTTGGTGACAGAGCCTTCTTCAAATAGATCCATCGGATAGGCGACGAAGCAGAAGTACTGGTTGTCTTCGCCGGGGACGGATTCGATATCGTAGCAACGACCTTTGTAGCGATCGAGGTCAGTGAGTCCGTCGGTCCACACCGTGGTCCAGGTTCCGGTGGATGATTCAGCAGCAACAGCGGCAGCGGCTTCTTCTGCCGGAACACCGGGTTGGGGACTCATGCGGAAACATGCCAACAGGTCGGTGTCTTTGGGGGTGTAATCAGGGGTGTAGTAAGTCAGGCGGTAGTCCTGAACGCCTGCTTTATATCCAGCTTTCGCTTGTGCCATATTCCTCGCTTTCTCCTTGGGTATCAGGGTTTCGTATAATGAACAACTGTCTACACGCTTCCTAATCAAGACTTCTACGACGGTTGGGTCGTGATCTGAAGTCTAGATGTCCAACACTCATATGACCCGATACGGGAGTTCAATGAGCATCAGTGGTGGTGAGATCGGTTGAGGTGACTTCCCGCGCGGGTCAGTGCTGGGGTTAGGAACCTGTACCCAGACAACCGACAACGTCGGCGAAAGGCTTAACTCGGCCGACGCTTCGTTTCGGAAACGCAGTCGAATGTTTTTCTCGCGTTAATGTGCGCTTTTTACTTGGGAAGTTCGTGAAGCCAACAGTTCGGATTGAATGTTTCCTTACCAAAAAGGATCCTATCACGGATCGGATCCTTTTTCTTTTCGAGTTGCCTCATTTTTTTCCTCAACCCCATAGCAATTTTTGGGGATGCTGATTAGTTTGACTAATGCCTGTCTCGATGTAAAGAAATCTGACAGATTTTAAAGAAAAAAAAAGCCAAACGCCCCCCTTGTCTTCGTCAAGACAAGAGGTCTCAAAGGGCATTTAACCGGCTTGGGGATGACCGACGCCGGTGAGTGAGCGCTCAAGCTTAGGGGGATTTTAGGACCAAATCATCGTCAAATTTCTCAATTTCACTCCCTAAGATTGGTCTGAGGGAGCCGATGGATCGGAGCTAGAACGAGATTTTAAATGCTGAGCATGAGGAAACAGAGTTGTTAACATCTGATTCAGATGAACTTGGCCATAAATCAGTCGCTTGACAACAGCAGGATTGGATTGACCCTTTGTCGTTGCTTCTGGGGCCGAAGTGTTGGACGGAGACTCAGATGGGGGAGGATCTGGCTCCCTTTTAGGGGATGGGGAAGATGATTTTGGTAAATCGGTTGGTTCCTCGGGGGAGTCTGGGGAATTTTCGCTGGGGTCTTCACTCGAGTCCTGGCTGGAGTCTTCGGTTACGATGGATGCTTCAGAAGACTGGCTCTCCCAGGGAGACGGCAGTTCACGATCGCCATCTCGGCCAGGCGATCGCGCCGGATCCGAGATGGCCTCGGGGCGAGAGCGATCGCCTAGAACCGTCCCCGCCGCCAGCACCTGATCAGCGGCAACATCAGTATCAATAATCGTCGAGGCGGCTCCAATGCTGGCATAGGGGCCAACGGTGCAAGTTCCAATAATCAAGACTCCGGCGCCCAAATTGGCTCCGGCTTTGATGCAAATATCACCTCGGCGAGCATGGAGAACAACTCCCAACCCCAGACAGACCCCATCGGCAATGACGATACGCTCATTTTGTCCCGCTTGTAGCACAACTCCTGGAGCGATCGCCGCATTGGCATGAATCGTTACATCTCCACTGACGAAGACATCCTCACGCTCTAGGGGGGATATCGGTAGCGGTTGCATTAGGTTCTCACGGGTTATCAAACGTCGGGAATCAGCTAAGGACGATCAGCAGAAGAAACAGCAGTACTGAGGAGTCTAGTTGAACCAGAACTGCGATCGCACTACCATTTCTCCGCCAAATCACCAGACAGATTCCCTAAGGGCGCTGAATGACAGTCTCCAGAACGCGGCGTTTCGCGTTGGGATCAATGCCAATTAAACGCACATACTCACCGCGATGATCCTGCATACAGGCTTCGAGGGCGGGAACCACATCCGTTAACTGAGCGCTGTCGATGGGGGAACAGCTTTTCCAGGATTGGGTTTTAAACCGTCGTGGCGTCGCGTGTTCCGTACCAATACGGTAGCCCTGAGCCAAGAGCGATCGCACCTGATCGAGAGTATCCTGCTCCAGTTGACTGCTCGTCAGCCCACGATTCCCACCGTTTTTCTGGGCCTGATACTGACTGGCGCTAGCACCAAAACCTTTACGACCATTGCGGCTGGCGGCAGCTTGGCCATTGTTTTGAGATCCCGGACGCTGAATAATCGTCTCACTGACGCGGCGTTTCTCGTTGGGGTCAATGCCAATCAACTGCACATATTCCCCAGCGTGATCGGCCACACAGGCTTCGAGTTGGTTTAGCACCTGATTGAGTTGTTTTGACTCAATGGGAGCGCAGGTTTTCCAGGATTGGGTTTTAAAGCGGCGTGGGGTGGCGTGTTCCGTGCCAATGCGACAGCCCTGAGACAGCAGCGATCGCACCAATTCCACCGTTTCCCCAGTCAGCACACCCTGGCCCGATGACCCCCGAGCCACGGGGCCATTTCCGGTCACGGCGGCCACTTTCTCAACAGCTCCTTTACTCGGCGGTGTCACCCCATTGGGACGTTGCACGATCGCCTCGACGACGCGGCGTTTTTCGTTGGGGTCAATGCCGATCAACTGAACATAGTCCCCGGCGGCCTCCGCGAGAATTTCATTGAGTTCGGAGATGGCCGTTTGGGGAGATCCCGACAGAGTCCCCACCGTCAACCAAGACTGGGTTTTGAAGCGACGAGCCGAGGCCCGTTCCACTCCAATCTGATAGCCTGACTGCAACAGAGAGCGCACCTGATCGGCCGCACTAGCATCAAGACTCGCGCCATGGCTCGACGCGGCCGGACGAGTGCCATTGCCGCGACTGGCCCGATACGACGACGTCCCGGAAGACTGACCCCCACCAGCGGTTGGGGTTTCTCCGGGACGCTGAATAATCATTTCGCTGACACGCCGTTTGGCATCCGGGTCAATGGCGATCAGGCGCACATATTCCCCAGAATGCTCTCTTAACACCGTTTCGAGTTCCGAGAGCGCGCGATCGGCGCGGGTATTGGATAGCGTCCCGGCGGTTAGCCACGACTTGGTTTTGAATCGGCGGGCGTTGGCGTGTTCGATGCCGATTTTATAGCCCTGTTGGAGCAAGCGTTTGACTTGCCCATTCACTTCATTATTTAAACTCATACTCCCTACTGACGTATCCTCAGATACAGCGATGTCCTTGCCGTCACCGTTACGATTTGCTGCAACAGCTTGCCGTCGCGCAGAAGACTCACCCCGTTGATGTAAGGATGAGGAGACTCCCCGCTGCAACGTGACATTAGCGTCGAGCAAATACTGTGCGAAGTCCCGATCTACGGGTCGTACATCGGGCAGCCGATCCGCCTCGGCTTGGGTGGTAATGACAGAGCCGGATGGCACATATTTTCCAGGAGGAATCTCAACGTCCTGGATCAAGGTGTGCATCATCACCACCGAACCTTGACCCACCCGTGCATTGAACACCGTCGAGCGAAAGCCAATGAAGCAGTCGTCTCCGATATATGCCGGACCATGAACCAAGGCTAAATGAGCAACACAACTATTGCGACCGATCCAGACCGCGTATTCACGCTGGCGATCGCCGACAACCGTTGCACCGTTCAGTCCTTGAATGATGACTCCATTTTGGATATTCGCGTGATCGCCGATGTAAAACGGCGACTCCGCATCGGCGCGAACCGATGTCCCCGGTGCGATCGTTGCCCCTTCGCCGACGGTGACATCGCCGATGATATTGGCAAACGAATGCACATAGGCTGTGCTGTGGATCTTAGGTTCGGCAAGCTCCCGCTGGGGGGATGGAGCCGCGCGCTTGCGGACAACCATAACGAATTTTGTTCCTCAATCAACTCAATGATCCCAAAACCGCTCAGGCTCAGCCTAAACAGCATTGGGTGAAAAATGGCTAAAAACTTTAGTTCTTAGGCTGCGACCGGTTCACAATTAGTAACGATCTTTTTTGTTATAAACCTGTCGGTTTTCCAAGCTCACCGTATCGATAATGCCTACGGTTAGTGCATCAATCGGACAACCTTCGCGGCCCGGTTCCACCCGAGCGGCACTGCCGCGACTGAACAGAACCCACTCCCCGGTTCCAGCACCCACGAGATCCGCTGCCACTTCATACTCAGGGAGCAATTCTCCCTCAGCATCAACGAGTTGCAACACGAGCAGTTTAAGGCCCCTCATGGTCTCTAGTTTTTGGTTGCTGACGACGGTTCCGCAGACTCTGGCAATTTGCATTATCTCTTAGGCTTAGCGGCTAATGGAGCGAGGTGAGCCGATGCTCTCGCGGAATTGCTCCACCGCTTCGGTATAGCGAATCGGGAGAACATACTCCAGGTTCTCGTGAGGACGAGCAATAATATGAGTCGATAAGACTTCTCCCCCATTAACCCGTTTGACATTATCGGTTCCCGCCGAGATGGAGGCTTGTACCTCCGAGACATCGCCACGGACGATGACCGTCACCCGACCTGAACCAATTTTTTCATACCCCACCAGGGTCACCCGAGCGGCTTTTACCATGGCGTCAGCGGCTTCGACCACTGCCGGAAACCCGAGGGTTTCAATCATTCCTACGGCAATTGACATTGTTTTGTTAACTCCTGCAATAAATCATTATCCGGATTGAGACCTTGGCCCGAGGGACTCCCCAATGGGGTTAATGTCCTCAAGGCGATCGCGTGTGATCGCCGACCAACGTCTAAATTAGGCGTTTCGCTTAGTAAGTCCGGAACTGATCGACTTCTTCGGTGTAGCGAATTGGTAGAACGTACTCCAAGTTCTCGTGAGGACGGGCAATGATGTGCGTCGATAGCACCTGTCCACCATTGACTCGGTTGGCCGCATCAATCCCCGCTGAGACTGACGCTTGCACTTCCGAAACATCGCCCCGGACGATCACCGTGACGCGACCTGAACCAATTTTTTCGTAACCGACGAGGGTAACCCGAGCGGCTTTCACCATCGAGTCAGCCGCTTCGACCACTGCCGGAAACCCCAGCGTTTCAACCATTCCTACCGCAATTGACATGACGAGTATCGCTCCTTGAAAAAATGACGCGCAATGCGTTTGAACTCTAATGAATCTGGCGATCGCCGTGAGCGACCCCCAATGGACGTGCCAAAACTTGGCTCGACAAAGCTTCTGGCTGCCAGGATAGTTCCAGATCAAACCGCGCAGGCTCATGTCTTCCGACATGACTGTTGGCTCCTCTGCCTACAGGGCTGACCCCTGGGCTGACCAGAAATTTCAGTGAGCGCAAAATTTGGACGGGGAAGGCTAATTTATTCAATCCCAATACAAAGAGTAGGAAACTTTGGCTCCTTTGACAATATAAAGCAAGATGATATTTTCAAATCGGATAGTTTAATAAAAGTTAACTCGCAAGATCCGCCCCGGTCCCCGGGTCCCGAACCATCTCCGATGAGGGGATCGCGGACTCACTACCCTATAATTGCTGTATCGCTTAAAATTCTCCATTACACCGAGGCCAAGGGAAACGAGACCCCACCCGGTCTTCGTCCCCCCTGAGCTGGGGGGTGTCTCTAGGCACTCGGCCAACCCATAAAACTGTTGTCAGACGTACTCAAACTCCCGATAAGATGAGTGGTTTTCTCCTACAGACCTGCTGGTTCGTACCGTTGTACGGACTTATAGGTGCCATCCTAACCCTACCCTGGTCCGTTGGCTGGGTGCGACGAACCGGACCCCGTCCGGCCGCCTACCTCAACCTACTAATGACCTTGGTTGCGTTCATCCACGGCTCCGTGGCCTACTTCAGAAGCTGGGGACAACCTCCCCAACAAATTGTCTTCTCCTGGCTCAACGCCGCCAACCTAGACCTTTCCCTCGCCATTGAAATTTCCCCCCTGAGTCTGGGAGCCATGGAACTGGTCACCGGTATCGGACTCCTATCCCAACTCTACGCCCTGGGCTACATGGAAAAAGACTGGTCCCTAGCCCGCTTCTTCGGACTCATGGGCTTCTTTGAAGCCGCCCTCAGTGGCATCGCCCTGAGTGACTCCCTGCTGCTGAGTTACGGACTCCTAGAAATGCTGACCCTGTCCACCTACCTGCTGGTGGGCTTTTGGTATGCCCAGCCCCTCGTGGTCACCGCCGCCCGTGACGCCTTCCTCACTAAACGAGTCGGCGATATCCTGCTCCTAATGGGCTTAGTGGCCCTATCGAGCTACGGAACCGGCTTAACCTTCAGCGAACTCGAAACCTGGGCCGAAACCAATCCCCTCCCCTTCTGGACCGCTACCTGGCTCGGTCTCGGACTCATTGCCGGTCCTCTGGGCAAATGTGCCCAATTTCCCCTCAATCTCTGGCTCGACGAAGCCATGGAAGGTCCCAGCCCAGCCTCCATTATGCGTAACTCGGTGGTGGTGTCAGCGGGAGCCTATGTTCTGATTCGCCTGCAACCGGTCTTTACCCTCTCCCCAGTGGTCTACGATGCCCTGATTATCATCGGCACCCTCACCGCCATCGGCAGTTCCCTGATGTGTCTGGCGCAAATTGACCTTAAACGAGCCTTATCCCATTCCACCAGTGCCTACATGGGGCTAGTCTTCATCGCCGTGGGACTCGGACAAGTGGATATTGCTCTACTACTGCTGCTGACTCATGCGATCGCCAAAGCCCTCATCTTTTCCAGCATCGGCTCGATTATCCTAGCTACCAACAGTCAGAACATTACCGAAATGGGCGGTCTCTGGTCCCGAATGCCAGCCACCAGCACCGCCTTTTTAGTGGGGTCCGCCGGTCTCGTGTCCATTCTGCCCCTGGGGAGCTTTTGGACCTTTCGGCGTTGGGTCAACGGCTTTCAAGAAGTCCCCCCCGGCTTAGTCTTAATCCTGCTGCTGGTGAACAGTCTCATGGCCGTGAGCCTCACCCGAGTCTTCCGCTCGGTCTTTTTGGGAGAACATCAAGCCAAAACTCGCCGCACTCCCGAAGCCCCCTGGACCATGGCCGTTCCCATGGTGTCCCTAACGGTGGTGACTCTATTGGTGCCCCTAATGCTGCAACATTGGCAATTACTCCTGACCTGGGATGGTCCCTGGGCCTTCTCCCACAATCCCCTGATCCAGTTTGGCAGTCCCCTCTTAATTGCCAGTGGCGTCTTAGGAGTGATCCTCGGCAGTCTCATCCCTCTCGATCGCACCAACGCGCGATCGCAGGAGCTATCAGTACGCTTCTGGCAGGATCTGCTCGCCTACGACTTCTACATCGAGCGACTCTACCGAGTGACCGTAGTCGCCTTTGTGTCGAGTTTCTCTCGTTTCGCCTCAAGCTTCGATCGCTACATCGTCGATGGCGCCGTCAACCTTGTCGGCTGGGTGGCGATTTTCAGTGGTCAAGCCCTGAAATACAGCATTTCCGGGCAATCCCAATCCTACGTCTTGACCATCTTGGCCGCCACCGGCATCCTCGTTTTCTTAGCCTTGTGGGGTCCCTAGTCATCCCTGACCGCTCCCTCCCTTGCGCCCCATCAGCCTGATTGAACTGGGTTATTAATTGTCTGTCGAACCTCTAACCCGAAGAACTACGCTCTAAAAACTACGAATGCTGAGTGCCTTACTTCTAATTCCCCTAATCACAGCCATTGTCATTTGTCTGCTGCCCGAATCCTTGCCCTCCTCGCGCTTTCGTAGCATCAGCTTTGTGGTGCTGACCCTCGTCTTTGGCCTCACCCTGAGTCTCTTGGCTGACTTCGATTCTAGCCTGGGAGGATTGCAATTGACCGAGCAGGTGGCCTGGGTCGATTGGCTCGGATTGAGCTACCATCTGGGACTCGATGGGATTTCCTTGCCCCTGGTGCTTCTCAACCAACTACTGACGGCGATCGCCATCCTCAGTAGCCCCGACAAACTCGAACGGCCGCGCCTCTACTATAGTCTGATTTTAATTCTCAACCTCAGCGTCACCGGGGCCTTCCTCTCCCTAGACTTGCTGCTGTTCTTCATCTTCTACGAACTCGAACTGATCCCCCTTTATCTCCTCATTGCCATTTGGGGTGGCGATCGCCGCAACTATGCCGCCACCAAATTTCTCCTCTACACCGCCACCTCAGGCATTTTCATCCTAGCCGCCTTCCTCGGACTCGTCTGGCTCACCGGCGCCTCAAGCTTTGACTACAGCGTTCTCCCAGCCGGAGCCTTACCCATCGGCACCCAGTTACTGATCCTAACGGGCCTACTGATCGGCTTTGCCATCAAAATTCCCATTTTTCCCTTCCATACCTGGCTTCCCGATGCCCACGTCGAGGCTTCAACCTCCGTCTCAGTGCTTTTAGCCGGCGTTCTCTTAAAACTGGGAACCTATGGCCTCTTACGCTTCTGTGTGGGGATGTTGCCCGAAGCTTGGTCTGTCGCCGCCCCCGTCCTCGTGATTTTTGCGGTCATTAGCGTCCTCTATGGGGCGTTTACCGCCATTTCCCAGCAAGATATGAAAAAAATGGTGGCCTACTCCTCCATCGCCCATATGGGCTATATTCTGCTGGCAGCGGCGGCGGGAACGCACCTGAGTTTATTGGCGGCGATCGCCCAATCGGTCAGTCACGGCCTCATCTCGGCCATGTTGTTCCTCCTGGTGGGGGTTGTGGGCAAGAAAACCGGCACTCGGGATATCGACCAACTCTGTGGCTTACTCAACCCAGAACGGGGTTTGCCCATTATCGGCAGTTTGATGATTGTCGGCGTGATGGCCAGTGCCGGCATCCCCGGACTGGTGGGCTTTGTCTCGGAGTTTCTGGTGTTCCGAGGTAGTTTTCCGGTGTTTCCGCTGGCCACCCTCTTGTGCTTAGTGGGAACCGGCTTAACGGCAGTCTATTTCCTACTGATGGTGAATCGCGTTTTCTTTGGCCGCCTCTCGGACATCGTCACCAACTTGCCCCCCGTGCAATGGCGCGATCGCGTCCCGGCGTTAGTTCTAACCCTCTTGTTGGTGGTGTTTGGCCTGCAACCCAATTGGCTCGTCCGTTGGAGTGATGCCGATGCGGCGCGACTGGTTCCCCCAGTTGCCCTGGCGCAACTCTCCTCGGCGGACGTATCCACACCTGAACTCATTTCTAGCCAAGTTTTGGAACCCACTCCCTAAAGAATGAGGATTTCCGGGCCATCCATCGCCTCTATCCATCGCCTACTGTTAGCCAACCGTCAACCGCTGATCTCATGGTTACTACCCCTCTCGCCCCCTCAAAACACCCCCTGGCGGACTATATTCACCGCCTGGAACAAGGACAGGCCTTATTGAACGACACCCCAGAGAATGTCTTAGAAGTGGTCGGCATTCTCAAAAGCTATGGGGTGGTTCTCGATGCCTACTCCAATAACCTGATTTATATCGCCCAGGAGCAGTTTTTAGTGCTGTTTCCCTTCTTTAAGTATTTCAACGGCGAGGTGACGCTCTCGAAACTGCTGCGCTTCTGGTGGCACGATCGCATCAATTATGAGTATGCCGAATACTGTATGCGAGGAATGCTCTGGCACGGCGGCAATGGGGTGGACAACTATGTTAATCGTGACGAGTTTAGCCAAGCCGCCGAACGGGCGATTCAAGCCAAGCTACGAGGAAATCCCCTCTTGTCGCTGCTGCATCGCCTCTTCCCCGATTTTCTCCCCGAACAGGTGCGGATGTTTTGCTACTACAGTGTCTTGGGACAATTCTGGCGGGTGATGAGTGATATGTTCTTGGCGTTGAGCGATCGCTATGATGCCCAAGAGATTCACTCAATTCCCGATGTGGTCAAACATATCCTCGATGGCCTCGTGGCAGCGGCCAATCAGCCGATTACCTACAGTGTTGAGATTAAGGGGCAATCCTATGACATCATGCCCGAGTCCCTGGGGCTAACCTTCCTGACGGACACGGCGGTTCCCTATGTCGAGGCGATTTTCTTCCGAGGAGCGCCCTTTCCCGGAACGGTCTCCTATAACGCTCAAGCCTTCCAGATTCCTGAGGAACAGGGTGATTTTACCTATGGTGCCCTCTATGCTGATCCGTTGCCCATCGGTGGGGCGGGGATTCCCCCAACCCAGTTAATGCAGGATATGCGCCATTTTCTACCGGAGTATCTCCATGAGGTTTATCGGCGTGGGACTCGTGGCGAGGATGATATCCGGGTGCAGATCTGTGGCACGTTCCAGAAGTCGATGTTTTGTGTCACCACGGCGGCGATTCAAGGGTTGGCCCCTCATCCGCTGACGACTCAGGAGCCGCAGCAGCAGGCGGAGAACCGAGCTTATTTAGAACATTGGATGAACCGCTTTCTCAGTTCTCGGATTCGGGAAGCCAACGCTTAGGAGTTGGGGGCGGCGTCGGTGGAGATGGAGGCGGAGGCTTGAGGTAGCCAGAGGACTAAGGTGGTGCCGCGATCGCCGGGGAAGTCGTCGTCAGGATGGTTGGCTGGACTGATGACCCAGATATCTCCTTGCATCTGGCGTACGAGGTCTCGGGCGATGGCGAGTCCGAGGCCGGTTCCGGGAATCTCTCCTTGAGCCTGGATGCCCCGGAAACGGCGCTGAAAGAGGTTGGCTTGGTCTTCGGGTGGAATCCCGACTCCGGTGTCGCTAATGGTCATGGCAACGCCTGCTCCGAGTCCATCTTGGTGGCTGGGGCGAACGTCGATGCGGATTTGACCGCCTGTGGGGGTGTATTTGAGGGCGTTATCGATGAGGTTGCCGGCGGCTTCGGTGACAGCGCGACGATGGCCGAGGACGGGCGGGAGGGGGTCGGCGAGGGTCCAGTTGAGTTGGAGTTGGCGATCGTCGGCGATGGCGGCGACTGACTGCAAGAGGGGGTCGAGAACGTCGGCGAGGTCGAGGGGGCGGGTGGGGTCGTGAC
>NZ_JAWOCL010000092.1:0-12742 GCF_046483825.1 Sodalinema sp. | reverse complement strand
TCCCAAACTAAACTTTGATACCGTTCATCGGGTTGACCAGCAATGGACTGTTCAAATTTGAGTTTAGAAAAGGCAGCTTTTTGGTCTTTTAATAAAAAGTGGTATTCCTCCAAAACCTCTTGGGTTTGATGGAGTTGAGAAAAACGCTTTTCCAGCTCAAGTTCTGTTTGATTCAGTTGGAAATGAGATCGTTCAAGCAACTGTTCTGTTTGTTGTAGTTTGTCTTGTAGTTGCTCTAATTTAGCTTCTTGATGTTTCAGTTGATACCAAGTTTTCAATGGGTCTATTTTATTGGCTTCAAGCTGTTGCACCCAATCCTGATTGGGTTTCGTCTGAGGTCGCCAAGAATTGACTTCTAAGGTCTGGTATAAATCGATAGCTTCTGGAAAAGTCTGTTGTGTCCATTGCACAGAATCCACATCAAGATACTTTTGTTTCAAGAGTGATTTGTCAACCACCGTAGATGATGGATAATTTAAATTAAGTGAAAATTGGTCATTAACTGCCTGGACAGATTCTCCAGGGAAGTCAAGCAGAGTATTCAAGCTTATCAACAGGGATCGGTCAGGAAACTTTCGATAAAAATTTAGTAATTTCATGTTGTAGTGATACCACAGTTGAAAAGCAAGCTCCGGCTTGGTTTCAAACTCTGGGTCTTCTAACCGTTGATACAAGGAACTCACAACTTCCCAAGGGGAACGATACACCAGTAAAAAGTGAGCAGTCGGTAACTGAATGGCCCAAAACTCTAAAAATAATGTGGTTCGAGGGTCTTTCCATCCCCAAATGGGAGCCGTATTGTTCCGCTCAATGATGACCTGTGCTTCCTTGAACTGTTCGGGGTGAACGGGGATAGTGTCAAAAACTGTCCAACCTTTTTCGCTCAGATTGTGGGCCTTTAAAATGGATTTATGAAAGTTTAGAAAGTCTAAGTTTTCAAAATGCCCTCTTCGGTTGCTATCCGTTCTCCCTAAAAGTTTTTCTCCAATGTGTAATCCGGCACTTTTTAACAGGGCTGCTGTCAAAGATGTTCCAGAGCGGTGCATTCCGGTAATCACTAAAATAGAAGTGTTGTTCATATTTTTGTTTGAAGTAACTGAGTCTCCTTCTTCATATCTTCAGGGTATTTCACCAGATATCCGCAAGATTTTCGAGGATTTTGTAAAATCGATGTTTTTCCCACCTTAACTGATGTACTTCAATCTGTTTTTTAGCCTGATCTAAGACTGAATTTCGTTGTGAATTATTGAGGTTTAATGCTGTTTTGATGGCAGCCAAAATATTTGAAAATTGATAGTCGGGACGAAAACAGGTTTCATTGGGTAGACAAAAATCTCGATTGCCCAGACAATCAGGGCAAATGACGAGGGTTCGCAATGCCATTGCCTCTAAAGCTGGCAGATAAAAGCCTTCTCCTTCTAGCCGATTAGGCAAAAACACGGCCAATTTCGCCCGACGAAGTTCTTGGAGATAATCGGGACGAGGCAGACGATCGCACAACAAACGTACTTGACAGCCCCACCCGTCCAATTCTGTCTTAAGCTGTTTTCCCAACTCCGGCTCTTTTAATGCTGCAATCAAAATGGCCTCGTCCCGTTGGGACTCATCTAAGGGACTGGGGAGTTCTTGAACATCCAACCCGTTGGGAATCACGAATAGAGGGCCATTGACTCGTCCCGACTCCCGTAGGGCGATCGCCACAGCTTCACTAACACAAATGCGAATGGCTTTATGAGTCAGGAACTCATAGCGAGAATTCTGTGAATCCCCATGACGGACATGTTGAATCAAATTAATGATCGGAACCGGGGAATTCTCCCGTTCCCGAGGTGCGATCGCCCGCCAATCTAGTCCATCCAAAAAAATCAGATCGGGCTGACTTAACGGTTGACTAAGAATTCGATGAGGAGCAGTCCGTCGCCAGGGATTGGTGAAGTCCCAAACACTCTCAGGAGTATAAAAATAAATGTAGGGATGGTAACCCGCGCAGGCTTGCACGTGGTTAAAGTAGTGCCAAACCTTCAGATGCCCCCCACTAAATCGCTCAAAATTTCGATAAAAGAGAACAGACTTAAACGCTTGTTCCCTCCCCTGAGGATAATCCGCCACCTCTCGAAGCCCCTGTAACCACTGATGAGAGCGTTCCAAGCGCCTTGCTCTCTCAGCCAGGGAATAACGCTGATTCACCTCCATCGGGGCTGAACAGGATAAAGCAGCATCATAAAGCTGAGTTTCCATAACATTAACCATCTCGCTGAGATTCTAAAACTAGCCAGCATCCTACAGAGTCAAACCCCTGATGTCAGAAATCTTTCACAAAAATGTCATCTCCCCTGCCAGGCAACGCAGTTTAACGGCATTCCGTCGTGGCAATCGCCATCTGCGTTCAGGAGAACTTCCCCAAGCCGTTGCCGCCTACCGAAGCGCCATCGATGCATTCCCTGAGCTGGCTAGCGTCCATCATAATCTTGGAGAAGCCTTAGCCAAACAAGGGGATTGGTCTGGGGCGATCGCCGCTTACCAACAAGCCCTAACCCTAAATCCTGAAGATCCTTGGTCTTACAACGGTTTAGGTCAAGCCTTAGGGCAACAAGGCGCTTGGACAGAAGCCATCCGCGCCTATCAACAAGCGACGCAGCTTGATCCCAAGAGTTCCGAGTTTCAGGAAAACTTAGCAGCAGCCCAACTTCACAACCATCAGCTTTCTGAGGCGATCGCCACCTCTCAAACCGCCCTCACCCTCAACCCACACCGCCCCCAATCCGCCTACTATCTCGCCCAAGCTCTCGCCCAATCCCAACAACCCCAAGAGGCGATCGCCGCCTATGAGCAAGTCCTGCAACTCAATCCCCAGCATTGGCAGGCCTGGGACGGATTGGGACAGATGCTAGAACAAACCGGTAATCTCCAAGGGGCGATCGCCGCCTATCGCCACAGCGTCAGCCTCAACCCCGGCTTTCAGACTGGCCATCGCCACCTCGGACAAGTCCTAGCTCAGCTTGGACAAATCGACGAGCTGATTCAGCATTATCAGACCATCCTAGAACGCTTCCCCCATTTCACCTGGCTGCAAGAAGAACTCGGTCATTGGCTTTGTCAACGGGGTCAGCCAGAGGCAGCGATCGCCCATTACCGTCATTGTCTTGACTATCGCCAACCCCCCACCCACCTCTGGTTTTACCGCAATCTAGGGGAAGCCCTGCTCGCCGCTGAGTCCCGCCCTCCGGTTAACGCTGCGAAGACCTCAACAGCCCCTGTAAATCCCTAAGACCCTGTTCTACATCCTGCCCATCTCCCAAAAAACAGTCAAAGCCAAACCGCCAGCGAGCCATCACCCGCTGCGGTTCCTCCCCGCTCTCAACCAAGGATTGCTTAAACTGCTGCACCACAACATCCCACGTTCCTTGAGCATACGCCCAACTCCCCAGCCAAACCCGCGTTTCCAGATAAGCCAGGGGTTCCAACACCCGCATCCAATCCCGTAAGCGAGGGCCGGCAAAGTAACGCTCTAGCAGTTGTTCACTCTCATGAATTAAACCCGAGAGATTGCCTGGATCATCCCAGTCGGGTGGGGGGCAAGACACTACCACCTCAGAAACAGCCAAACCCGCCGCACCCCGAGACGATAAATCTAACAAGGCATCGAGAGTAGATGCAGCCGAGGACAAGTCAGGGGCAAAACCGCCCCGACGTTGCAATTCATGGCGATCGAACAAAACAGCCTCCGTTTGAATTAACTGCCAGAGGCTGGGAAGCATCCAAATATGTAAGCCATGGAGTCCCTCACGACCCTTAAAAATCGGAGCCAGCACCGACTCAGGATTAACCACCTGCCATTGTCCCGAAGGCTTAGGATATTGAAAACCGGCGATCGCCAACTCCAAGGCTCCAGGATGTTGCTCAAAACAGTCCCGCAACGCCGACAATCCCCCCGCTAAAAGCCGACTGTCTCCATTCAGGAACAGTACTTGCTCTCCCCGAGCCAAAGCCAATCCCTGATTGCGAGCTGCCACCAGTCCGGGATAGGCTTGTGGAACAATCCGCAGTCGAGACGCATCCGGCTGTTGTTGTAGAATCTCCCTCGTTCCATCCCTAGACCCCCCATCCACCACAATCACGTCCAAAGATAGACTCTGCTCCTCCTGTTCTAGTAACTGGGCGATGCTCTCTTCTACTGTTGAGGCATGATTATAGGTAGTCAAGACAACGCTCACCTGTGGCTTCCCTCGCCAGCCAACAGGTCTTAACACATTATGAGCATCAGCACTATTACCCACCAAATGTCCTTGAAGTAGTCCTTTATTCCGCCGAGCTTCTGTACCCTGAAACACCGCCGTCCGATGTCCTGAGACATGACTATAATCATGATTCTGGTGAATGGCGGTAATGACCCGACTCCCATTAATCACCGTCACCTGGTTTCGCAAGGCCTCGCCCACCATCCAGTTATCCCACCCTGGACGACCCACCGCAAAGTCCGGTAAGGTTTGGAATAATGGTTTAGGAAAGACAAAATAGTCCAAAGCCCCAACACCACTCAATACTCCCTCTTTCTCTAACCGTTGACGTAATTCTTGTTCCCAGGTTGGCTGCGAGAAATCAAGTTCAGTTTCAATATCCAAATTCCAGCGTCTTCCTAATACCAAAAAATCATCGTAGACTTCTGTAACTCTTTGAATATTGTCTAAAAAGTCTTGAGTCAGAATAATATCTGCATTGATATACGTTAGAATTGGCGAATCGGCAACGCGATGAACCTGGGCAAATACATCACTAACCAGTGGTGTCCCTTCTGAAGTTTTAGCCACGTTGGGTAGATGTTGAACCTGAAACTCTGCTGCCACTGCTGCTATTCCCAAATCATCTCCAAATAGGATAATATCAACTTGGGGCTGTAGCTTTTTCCAGCTCTGAATAGCATTTCGCTGAATCGTCCCAACTAAGCCCTGAAATGATTTGGGAACAGAAAAAATAGTAATTTGATTCATCATAAGAGTAGAATTTAACCCTTAAATTATTAGATCTTGCCAGTTCAAAGCCTTCATCAAATATTGAATATTTAACTCAATTCCATACTCTCGTTCATAGCGTTCAAAGCAGTGAATCCAGTTCAAAATTACTTCAGTTTTAGACTGAGAACGATACTGGAGCGATCGCAACAAAAACTCCCTCATCGCAGCCAGTTGACCGACTCGGTACAGTCGCCAAGCTCCCCAGACCAAGTTGTTGTAACGAGCCTGAAACTCCAGGTGACCAATCTCAGCGGCGTATTGAGGCTGATGAAATATCCGGTCTAACACCCGTTCACATTCATGAACTTGACGTTGAGCCGCCCGAGACGCATTCTCCTCATGTTGACGATAGTGAACCGTCGTCTGAGGAACCCAAGCCGACTCGTACCCCGTCAGAGCTAGACGCAACACCAAATCTACATCGGGAGCCTGCTCAAAAGTAGCATCAAACCCCTCCACTCCCTCAAAACACGATCGCCGAAACAGCATCGCCCCCAAAAACACCGGCTTCCACAACAGCCACGCCGCCAAATCCAACTCAGGAATTCCCTCCCTCGGATTCACCGTCGACAACCGCGCTCCCGCCGCATCCACCACAAACCAACCACTATGAACCATCCCCAGATGGGGCGACTCCTGCAACGCCGCCACCTGAACCCCTAACTTATCCGGCTCAAACCAATCATCCTGATCCAAAAAGGCAATAAACTCCCCTCGCGCCACCTCCAGTCCCCGATTCCGCGCCACCGCCACCCCCTGATTCTCCTGGCGAATATAGCGCAGCCGCGAGCCATAGGGCGCAATCACCGGCTCGATCGCCTCCGTCGAGCCATCATCAACAATAATTAACTCCCAGTCCGTATAAGTTTGCGCCAAAACACTAGCGATCGCCTCCCCCAGAAAGCGCCCACCATTGTAAACCAGAATAATCATACTCACCCGAGGCTTCACCACAGACATCGATCTAACCCCATCAACATCCGCTATCTTCAATCTCTCCCAATCCTCCTCAGGATCTCCCCCTACACCGTATCCGGGTCCACCCCCAACGCGCGCAACTGTTCCGCCAACCGCTGAGCCCACTTCTTCGCTCGTTCCGTCCGTTGATTCGCTTGCAACAACTGCGACTCAATCCGTTCCGCCCGTTTCTCATACTCCTCGCGATCCAACAACTCCTGCTGAGCCAACTCATAGCCCGTCGGTAAAATATTCCCCTGCTGATCACACCAACGCAACCAGAGGCCATCCTTATCCTCAAACTCCCCTTGCCACAGCATCAAGCCTAACCCCACCTGATCCAACCAAATTGGCTTATCCAGCTCATTGAACTTGGCAATCTCAAAATAGCACTTACCCCGCAACTCAAACGCCCGCAACCGGGGACCACCCAGCACCCGTTCAGGATCAAACAGCACATAGTAACTCACCCGTAACCGTTCATACACACTCAGCTTCGCCCCCAACTCATCCCCCGTCGCCGTCGAGACAACTTCCATCACCAAATCCGGAGACTTGCCAAACTCCCACAGAGAATAGGGATGATGACGGTGAGTCCACCAATCATCACCAATATCCAAACTCAACATCAAATCCGGGGCCACCAGAGGCTGTCCCTGAGTATGGAGAATACCGATATTGCTTTCAATCAAGAACGGCTGTCCATGCAGAGACGTATACAGCGAATCCGTTAACAGACGCTTCTGTTTCGCCGTCACAAACGTATCGATCGCAATCTCCGTACCGGCGATCGCCTCATGGGGAGTAAAATTCGGGGACTTATCCATTATGATTTCGCAACAGTAGAACTAGAACAGCACCGCTTATTGGCGCCAAATACGGGCAAACTCAGCCAAATCCTCATGACTCAGGCGCTCCTGGAGCCATTGCCAAGCCTGCTTCTGATGACTCATCCCTTGATAATATTGCGCCGCATTCGCCAACACAATCGGAGGCGGCTGAAACTCCTGAGGCGATCGCCACCGTTGAGCAAACTCCGTCACCATCTCCGCCGTCAATTTCGTATCGAGCCATTCCAGCGCCTGATTCTGACTCGCCAAATTCCGATAAAACTTCGCCACATCTACCAACTGAATCGGGGTCGTACTCGACGCCTCATTACGCCAGCGACGCGCAAACTCCAGCAGCACCCCACTCTCCAAACTCCCCTGTAACCAGTTCAGAGCATTCGCCTGATGGGGCAAATCCTGATAGAACTTCATCACATCAATCAACTTAATCGCATCAGTAGGTGTAGGCATAGTCCCATCCGAGTCCGTCGGCCGTGATTCCGTCGCTTTGCCCGTTATCGTACCATCAACCAGATAGGCCCAGGTTCGCGCCGTCACCTCACCATCAGCCTTCAATCCCACCGCCGCCTGAAACTCCCGCGTCGCCTGTTGACTTTTAGCCCCAAACACCCCATCAAGAGAGCCAATATCATACCCCTTGCCACGCAAAGCCCGTTGTACCTGAACCACCACCATACTCTGGCTACCCGCCTTAACCACATTAAACGAATTCACATCGACCGGCCCAGTCACACCGTTCACCGTACCGCGATCCGTAAACTGCCACATCGTCCAAGTTCCCCAACCGCCCGGAACCCAAGGACGAGCCGCCGTCGTATAATGCGCAATCCAGAGCGGATACTCGCGAAACTCCTGCCAATTCCCCAACCCTTCCCAAAATCCCGGATAGGTATAGAGAATCGGACGACGGCCCGTCGCTGACTCAACCCGAACCAACCAACTCCGAATCCCGGCCCGCACCCGCTCCGGTTCGACACCATCATCCCGTTCAATATCCAACACCGGCGGTAAATCCCCCGGCTGAAGTTTGACCATATTCAAAAACAAATTCGCTTGAGCCAGAGCATCCGTGCGGGGACGGTAGAAATGATAGGCCCCGCGCACCAATCCCACCGAGCGAATCCCAGACCAATTGCGATGAAACGAATCCGCCACAAAGGTTCCCCCCTCCGTCGCCTTCGTAATCGCAAACTCAATTCCCGACTTGGCTACAGCCGTCCAATTGACCGTACCCTGGTGATCCGAAACATCAATGCCTCTAACCATATGTCACCCTTATCTCACATTTGGCCCATCTATACTGTCCTGTGTTGCTCAGCGATTATCCCCAAAGGTTTTGCCATCAGGCATAATCGTTTGTAACAACTCCGCATCCCGGAAATTGGTCTTATAAATCTTAGCACTCATTAGAATCGCATCATTGAGCGTGGCCCCCGTCAAATTCGACCAACTTAACTTCGTCCGATACAAACTGGCCCCCGTCAAATTGGCTCCCCGCAGCGTTGCCCAACTTAAGTTCGCGGCTCTTAACTGGGCTTTCGTTAGGTTCGCTCCAGCCAAATTGGCACCACTCAATTTGGCAAAACTCAAATCAACCCCGGTCATATTGGCCTGACTTAAATTAGCGCCATTGAGGATACTTTTCATCAAATTTGCATTTTCCAAATCCGCTTCCGTCAAGACGGCGATCGTTAAATTCGCCCCCTCCAACATCGCACCCCGCAGAGAAGCACGACAGAGATTCGAGCGGCTTAAATTCACCTCTCGTAACGTCGCCTCATCCAAATTCGTTTGACTGAGATCCGCCTCATTTAAAACCGCCTCCGTTAAATCAGCCCCTTGCAACGAGACCCCCAATAACTTAGCTCCTCGTAAATTGGCCTCACTCATCTGGGCCTCAGACAAATCCGCCTTGAGCAACTTGCTTGAAATCAAATTAGCATCCTGCAAATTGGCGCCACGGAGCATGGCGCCCTGTAATTGACATTCCCGCAGATTCACCCCGCGCAAATTCGTCTCCCGTAAATTGACTGAGTTTAAATTGGATTGCCGTAGATTGGCCCCCGAGAGGTCTTGCCCAGATAAATTGGCGCGACTGAGGTCTATTTCCCGAAAATCCCGTTCTCCGTCCGCATATCGCTGCAAGAGTTCATCGGCTCTCATCCTGGGTGACTTGCCCCCTAAACTATCATCAACTGAATTAAATATATTTATTTTCGCACCTAGCATGACCCCCACGTCTTATGAAACAATCAAATTAGACCAAAATCCCGGTAGTATTGAAGATCCCAAGGCGAAACCAGCCCGGTCCTCGCTGGGAAGAACTGGTTGCACCCCGGCGCGATCGCCGGGCCTCGATACGCTTTCCTATACAAGAAAACACCAGATCATGTCCGACAATCTTCGTAGCCAAGTCGTCACCCAAGGCAGTTCCCGCACCCCGAATCGAGCCATGTTACGGGCCGTCGGCTTCGGTGACGATGACTTTTCTAAACCTATCATTGGACTTGCCAACGGGTATAGCACCATCACCCCCTGCAACATGGGACTCGACGGCCTGGCGCAACGAGCCGAAGTCGGGATTCGCCAGGGGGGCGGAATGCCGCAGATTTTTGGCACCATCACCATCAGCGATGGCATTTCCATGGGAACCGAGGGCATGAAATACTCCCTCGTCTCCCGCGAAGTCATCGCCGACTCCATCGAAACCGTCTGTAACGGACAAAGCCTTGACGGTGTCCTGGCCATTGGCGGCTGTGACAAGAATATGCCCGGAGCGATGATTGCCATCGCCCGCCTCAATATCCCCGCCATTTTTGTCTACGGTGGCACCATCAAACCCGGCCATTATAAAGGCCAGGATCTCAACATTGTCAGCGCCTTTGAAGCCGTTGGCGAACATAGCGCTGGCAAAATCGACGATGCTGAACTCAAGGAAGTCGAACGGCGGGCCTGTCCCGGAGCCGGCTCCTGTGGCGGAATGTACACCGCCAACACCATGTCCTCCGCCTTTGAAGCCATGGGGATGAGTCTCATGTACTCCTCGACGATGGCCGCTGAAGATGCCGAAAAAGCCGATAGTACCGAAGAATCCGGCAAAGTTCTCATTGATGCCGTCCGCCAACAACGGCTCCCCCAACAGATTCTCACCCGTCAAGCCTTTGAAAACGCGATCGCCGTCATCATGGCCGTGGGAGGCTCGACCAACTCCGTGCTGCACCTGCTAGCCATCGCGAACGCCATCGGCGTCGAGTTGACCCTCGATGACTTTGAAACCATCCGTCAGAAGGTTCCCGTTCTCTGCGATCTTAAACCCAGTGGCCAATACCTCACTGTGGACTTCCACCAAGCCGGAGGGGTTCCCCAGGTGATGAAAATGCTCCTCGAACAAGGTTTACTTCATGGTGACGCTCTCACCATCACCGGGCAAACCATCGCCGAACAACTGGCCGAAATTCCCAGCACCCCACCGCAAAACCAGTCGGTGATTCGTCCCCTTGAGAATCCCGTCTATAAACAGGGACATTTGGCGATTCTCAAGGGGAATCTCGCTCAAGAAGGGGCCGTGGCCAAAATCAGTGGCGTCAAAACCCCCAAAATGAGCGGTCCGGCCCGCGTTTTTGAATCGGAAGAAGAGAGCCTTAAAGCCATCCTCGACGGCAAAATCAGCGCCGGTGATATTCTCGTGATTCGCTACGAGGGACCCAAAGGTGGCCCCGGAATGCGGGAAATGCTCGCCCCAACGTCCGCCATTATTGGGGCCGGGTTGGGCGACTCCGTGGGACTGATTACCGATGGACGCTTCTCGGGCGGCACCTATGGCATGGTGGTGGGCCATGTAGCTCCTGAAGCGGCGGTCGGAGGCGCGATCGCCCTGGTCCAAGAAGGCGATATGATTACCATTGATGCCCACGAGCGATCGCTCGAACTTCATGTCTCGGAAGCTCAACTGAGTCAGCGTCGCGCCAACTGGACGGCCCGCGCCCCCCGCTATCGTCGCGGTGTGTTAGCGAAATATGCCAAGCTGGTCTCATCGAGCAGTATCGGCGCCGTCACAGACCTCCCCGACGCCTGACGTTCAACCGCTGCCCCCGACTCCCCCCTCTCCCCTATCTAGGACGGAACGATGATGGAACCCTATCGCCTCCTTGTTGGCTTAGATCAGACGACCCTGGCAGACCTGGTCTTTCAGCAGGCCCTGAACCTGGCCCAAGACCGCCAGGGTGAACTCTATCTGGTGCATTGCCTCAATCTCGAATTCCAAGGGCAACTCGGGACGATGCTAGATGCGGGGATGGGGCTACAAAGTCGCATCAATCTCGATGACTTACAACAGTCTCGACAGGTGACCCAGCTCAAAGCAGCACGACGCTGGTTGCGACAACTCTGTGAACAAGCCGCTCAGCGCAAGGTTCCCTGTGACTACCGCATTGACCGCCGCAGCCCTGGCCCCCTCCTGTGCTATCTGGCCCAGGATTGGTCCGCTGATTTAGTCGTGGTGGGGAATGGCAAAAAAGAGGTCTGGCAAGCCCTGATTCTCGGCAGCGTCAGCAAATATGTGATCGAACATTCCCCCTGTCCAACCCTCGTGGTTCCAGGGGGAAATCATCGTAAACGAGAGTTCCCTCCCCAAGCTAATCTTGCCTCCGACAACCTCTTACCCTGAAATCACCGTGAACGTCCTTGAGACCCAGGAGGCTCAAGGGAGGTCTCGTTTAGCAATCCCGCGAGAATCCTGCGTTTCTAATCTCCAATTGAAGCGCAGCCTGTACGCGGCGTCAAAGTGGCGGGTAAGCCGTTCGATCTGTCTGTTATCTTAGCCTTAGTACAAAGCTCGCCGTCTCTAATGAAAGTCGTCAAGCTAAGAATCTATCCCACCCAAAAGCAGGAAGTCGCCCTAGCGAAAGCCTTTGGCTGCTGCCGTTTGGTGTGGAACCGTTCTTGGCAACTGACGACGGAAGCCTACCGCCAAACCGGGAAAGGCATCTCGGGGATGGAACTCAAAAAAATGCTTCCCCAATGGAAGCGAGAGTTGGAATGGCTCGGAGATCCTTATTCTCAGTGCGTGGCATCGTTCGGTACTCAACCTATCGAGAGCCTTCGTCAACTTCTTTGAAGGACGCGCTCGATATCCACATTTCAAGAGCAAGCACAGACGACAATCTCTTCAATACCCGCAAAACGTCAAACTCGAAGGCAATACGTTGCACCTTCCCAAAATCGGAGAGGTGTATTGTCGCGTTCATCGTTGGTTTGAAGGGCAAATCAAAACCGTAACCGTCAGTCGCAACCCTGACGGACGGTATCATGCTTCAATTCTGATCGACGATGGTTCGGACAAACCCGCACCGAATGCCGACGGAAAGGCCATCGGTATCGATCTGGGGTTGAAGCACTTTGTCGTGACGTCTGACGGTGAGAAATACAACAATCCCCGTCACCTCAAAAAGCACGAGCGTAACCTCTTGCCGCAAACAGCGAAAACTGTCGAGGAAGCAACAAGGGTCGAACTCTCGCCGAAAAGCTAGACGGCTCGTGGCGCGAGTTCACAGTAAAATTGCCAACTCCAGAGCCGATTTTCTCCACAAGCTATCCCGCAAGATCGTTAACGAAAACCAAGTGATTGTGGTGGAAAATCTAGCCGTCAAGAACATGGTTAGGAACCATAGCCTCGCCAAAGCGATCAGCGATGTGGGTTGGGGAATGTTCAAGGGCGATGCTCAAATACAAGGCTAAGGGAGAAGGGAAGGTTTATCTGGAAGTGGACAGATTCTTCCCCAGTAGCCATCTCTGTTCTGAGACGTTGTTGCCACTGCCCAAAATGGGACTCGATGTGCGGTCGTTTGAATGTCCGCAATGTGGGCAGATTCACGACCGAGACATCAATGCGGCAATCAATCTTAAAAATGAAGGCTTGCGGAT
>NZ_JAWOCL010000257.1:0-60240 GCF_046483825.1 Sodalinema sp. | reverse complement strand
GCCAAGTCATGCTCTTGGGGAGGCTCTGCCTCCCGAGTTGCCTTTTGCCTGAGGCAATTTTCTGGTTCCTCGTGACTTGGCTGGAGCCAAGTCATGCTCTTGGGGAGGCTCTGCCTCCCGAGTGCAGGCGGCAGAGCCGCTCAGAGTCCGTGTCACGGCTTCAGCCATGACACGAGGAAGCCTTTTGCCTGAGGCAATTATTGCAACATGGCCCCGCCTAACATTCGCTCAAAGCGTATCTCTAACTCCGCCTTCATGCGGGGATATCGCTCTAAAGTGGGGTCTTTGCGAATCACCCGTTCCGCCGCATCTCGGGCCAGAATCAACACCTCTCGGTCATCCACGAGACTGGCTAAGACAAAATCCGGTAACCCCGACTGGCGAGTTCCCAACATCTGACCGGGACCGCGAAGCTGCATATCCATTTCAGCAATCAAAAAGCCATCTTGAGATGACTCCAACACCTCTAACCGCTGTTTCGCATCCGGTGAGGCTTTGGGATGGGTCATTAATATACAATACGCCCGATCGCCGCCTCGGCCAACCCGACCCCGTAATTGGTGCAACTGCGATAAGCCAAAGCGTTCAGCGTTCTCAATCAACATCACCGTCGCGTTGGGAACATCCACCCCCACCTCCACCACCGTCGTCGAGACCAAAACCTGAGTCTCATGACCATGAAACGCCGCAATGGCTGCATCTTTCTCCGCTGACGTCATCCGGCCATGCAGCAATCCCACCCGAAAATTGGGGAACACCTCTTGTAACCGTTCATACTCCTCCACCGCTGACTTGAGATCTAATTTCTCCGATTCTTCCACCAATGGCAACACCACATAGGCCTGATGTCCCATCGCCACCTGACGGCGAATTAAATCATAAGCCTCTAACCGTTGTTTCCCCGCCAAAACTGTGGTTTGAATCGGTTTGCGACCGGGGGGTAATTCATCAATTTGACTGACATCTAAATCCCCATGTAAGGTCAACGCCAAGGTCCGAGGAATGGGGGTGGCGGTCATGGAGAGAACATGACAAATCCCATTACTCCCTTTCTGTTGCAACTTGGCCCGCTGCTGTACGCCAAAGCGATGTTGTTCGTCAATCACCGCTAACCCTAAACGGTGAAATTGCACTTTATCTTGAATTAAGGCGTGGGTTCCCACCAACACGGGGAGTTCGCCGGTTTCGAGTTGACTGTGGATTTGTCGCCGTTTGCGGGTTTTGGTGGACCCCGTCAGGAGTTCAACGGGGAGTTGTAGCAGGTTCAGCCAATCGACTAATTTGCGATAATGCTGTTCGGCTAAGACTTCCGTGGGGGCCATTAAGGCGGCTTGATACCCGGACTGAATCGCCGCCAGTATCGCCACCACCGCCACGACGGTTTTCCCGGCCCCCACATCCCCTTGAACCAGACGATTCATGGGGGAGGTTTTGTTGAGGTCGCCGAGAATCTCTTGAATCACCCGTGTTTGAGCGTGGGTGAGATTGAAGGGAAGTAAATTGTAAAATTGTTCGATGAGTTGTCCTTGAATGGTGAGTCGTTGGGCTTGGCTGCTGGCGAGTTGCAGTTCCCCGGCTTGTTTGAGTTCGTGGCGACGTTTGAGGAGGCCCAGTTGCAGATAGAAAAACTCGTCGAACACGAGGCGACGACGGGCTAAGTCTAGGATATCAGTATCGGGGGGAAAATGGATGTTGGCGATCGCCGTCGGCCGGTCCAGCAATTCATACTTTTCTCGCAATTTCCGAGGTAAGGGTTCGGGAATTTGCTCACTGGCTGGAAGCACCGCCAACACGGATTTTCGCACCAAGTCAGCGGTCACTCCATCGGTCAAGGCATAGACCGGCAAGACCCGCCCTACAGACAAAGATTCAATCCGCGATTCGGAGTTTTCTAAAACTTCTAAATCGGGGTTTTCTAAGGTGATTCCATATTTGTTTTTCTTGACCAATCCCGAGGCTGCAACGGTTGCCCCGCGCGGGTATTGGGATTTATGGGCATATTGCCAGCGCGTGGAACTGTAGCGATTTCCGGGATAGAAACGACTAATTTTTAAGCGTCCTGTGGGGTCTTTTAATGTTAATTGAAAGATGCTTAATTTCTTGTTTTTAGAACTACTAAAAAAGCTGCAACTCTGAACTTGCGCCACAACTGTAACCGTCTCTCCCGGTTCCAATTGAGCAATGGGAACTTGACGAGCATAATCAATACGATCGCGGGGAAAATACTCCAACAAATCCTGAACCCGATAGAGTCCCAACCGAGCCAAGCGATCGCCTCCCCGGCGGCCAATCTGACGCACCTGAGTCAGAGGCTGATCCAACGTCAGCTGGGCCGGAGAAACCTGGGAGTGAAGCTCAGCCGTCGGGGGTTTGCGGGGGGTGACCGGGGGTCGTTGCGATCGCGATCGCATCTCCAAAGACCGCTCACTCTGCAACAACACCCGCCGCGACTCCGCCACCAGATGCTGACGTTGGGCCAGAGTCAGAGACGGGTAGTTCGCAAACTCCGCCGCGAGATCTTGCCAACGTTGGCGATCGCTGGCCGCCAATCGCGCCGGTGGGTCCTTCAACTGGTACTCCAGAAACTCATGAAAGCGAAACTCCCGACCCACCAGATCAGAAAAACCGCGCTCAGCTTCAACACTGAGCGCTTTTCGTAATCGCTCCCAATCCGGAGCATTTTGAACAGATGGAGATGGCGCCATCGTCAGCTTCGAGAACCGTCAAGAATTGTTGGCATTAGCTTCTCGCACCGCCGCCAAAAAAGCAAACACCACCAGGGGCGTACTCAATCCTAGAATAATCCGCGTCAGCCAGACCCCATATTGCGGATGTCCCGACGACAACTCAAACACCGAGCCAACCGCCGCGATCGCCGCCACACAGGAGACCGCCAACAACAACCCAACTTTCGGAGACGATACCATAATCCTCGCGCCTCCCTAGGCTTTGATGTGACGAACAGACTTGACCGAGAACCCATACTTCGAGAGTTCCTCCGTCAGCAGTAACTGGTCTTCGACGCGATCGACAAACATCACCCCATTGAGGTGGTCCATCTCATGCTGAATCACTCGGGCCGGAAGTCCACTAAAGCGACGACGTTGGGGACGGCCCAACTCATCTTTGTAAGACACCTCAATCACCTGAGGTCGTTTCACATCCATATACACCCCAGGAATACTCAAACAGCCTTCCTGGCCCAACGCCACCTCACGGCTGTAGGCTTGGATGGCCGGGTTAATCAACACCAGCGGCGGCGTACTGGGGTCATCGAGAGCGCAATCGACCACCAACATTTGTTTAGCAATCCCCACCTGAGGCGCAGCTAAGCCAATCCCATCGGCAGTATACATACTTTGTAGCATCTCACGAGCCAGACGGCGCACCGTCTCATCGACTCGGGCCACCCGCTTCGTATTTTGGCGCAAGACGCGATCGCCCAACGTATGAATCTCAAGCGGTGGATGGTCTAATTTCGTTTTTTCAACCAGCAGAGGTGTTGAAGTTGACATAATTTAGCAACGTGTTCGTCGATACAGGCCTTTACTAAAATCATAACGTTTGTTGCTAGCACGACAAGCCTTCCCCCCCAAAGGAGTCGCCCTAACCCAAGACCCCCCTCGGCTATAGAAAGCTTAACCTTCCTAGAGAAACATCCTGAAAACCAGTGGTAAAGTAGAAGGACAGCGTTCAACGCCCCTGACCATTGTCCTTACCTGACCCTGACCGTGTTAACACCATCCACCTGTCGCCGCCTCAATAAACTCGACCAAATCCCCTCCGTTTGGGAAGGCGATCGGCGATCGCTGCAAATTGACTTAGAATCAGGTGAACTCGTTGGCGACGATGCCGGCGACTGCGTGATTTGGGTTGATGGCTCAGAAGGGGTGGTCCGGGCCATGGAGAAAGTCGCCGACGACTCGGGGATGGAAGCCGTCGTGCGAACCCTACTGCGGGCCATGGAATATCCCCACAAACCCGCTCAGCCGGGCCGGCCACAAAAAATCATCGTCAAAGACCGCGAACTGCTGTTCTTCCTACGCGGAGTCCTACAAGACCTCGATATTACCCTCGATTACGTTCCCGAACTCCCCATCATCGACGAACTGTTCCGAGGCTTAGAAGACGCCGTCGGAGGACGACCCCCCAAAGTCCCCCCCCAGTACGTCGGCCCCCTCGACGAAGAAGCCGAGGCCCTCTGGGAAGACGCGCCCTGGGACTATCTCAGCGATCATCAAATCATTAGCATCGAACTCAACTATGGCGGCATCGACACCTTTTATGTCTCCATCCTAGGACTCCTGGGCCTCGACTACGGGATTTTGCTCTATCGTAGCCTTGACTCGCTCAAAAGCTTTCGCGCCTCCATCTTAGCCAATGCCTCGATGGAGAAATTAGAGACCATTTTCCTCTCCCAAGACTGTTTATTCCTCACCTACGAAGGCGACGAGGAGTTTGATGATGAGGCCGACGATCTCGGCCATTACAGTTGGGAGTGCGTCGACGCCAACTTTGGTAGTCTTCATCCCCTCGAAGGCTTACGGCCGTTTCTCCATGAAGAAGAAGCGCTCCCCGCCTGGATTGCCCTCAAAGCCTTGCATGGCTTCCTCACTGACCATGAAGATGAGTTGATGGATGACTGGGATCAAGTCGTGCGTCAAGGCTATGAGATTTCCATTCCCAAATCCTTACAAAGCTCCGAGTTGGGCAACGGCCGCGATCGCATCGTCTCCGTCACCGTCTCCTCAATGCCCAGTGTCGCCGAGGAACTCTCAGCGTCCCCCTCTGAGTTCGACATGGATATCGACCTAGATGAGACCCCCGCTATGTCGCTCCTGGAGCAAATGTCGCGACTTCAGGATGACATTATTCCCGACGGTTCCATCTTGCGGGTTGAGAATATCCCCTGGGCGATGGTCGAAGAACTCCGCGATCGCGCGAACTGTCCTCAGGACCCCATCGCCTCTAACGGTCGCGGCAAATTTCCGGTCATTATCGTCCAAAGTACCCGCTCCCGGGTCAAAGAGATCGTCGCCACCATTGAGGCGGCTGGGGGACTGAGAGGTCTGGCCTTCAAACCCTGCAATTCCCCCTTTGATGATTTTGACTATGAGTTGGGCCTGATGCAACTCGAAAATGAGGAAATCCATCTCGTGGGCGAGTTTGATTTAGACAATCCCTATCATCAAAAGGCCCGCAAAGCCTGGGCGGAAAACCTCAAAAAAACGAAGGGTAAATGTGGCTTAATTCTAGCGATGGGAGCCACCGGTAAACGCAGCGGTAACCCCAATCTGTCGGACATGAAAGCCTTTTATGAGGTTAATCAACTCTCCCTCGACCAGATGGGCATCGAGGATTTAAGCCTCTTTCCACTCCTGTGAACCGGTCCTCTAAGCTTGCTGAGAGGCACGCAATTGACCGCAAGCGGCATCAACATCCAAACCTTTGGAATAGCGCACACTCACGGCGATATGGCGGTCTTTGAGAGCCTGTACAAAGTCGTTCACCTGTTGAGGACTTGGCCGTTGATAGTCCACCTCGGAAATGGGGTTATAGGGAATCAGATTCACGTGATTTTGGAACCCCCGTAGCTGACGGGCCAGTTCTTCGGCATGGTGGGGGCGATCGTTTAACCCCGCCAGCAACAGATATTCAAAACTTAAACGTCGGCCCGTAAGCTTGACATAATCGCGACATTCTGCTAAGAGCGCTTCCAAAGGATACTGTCGCGCACTGGGAATCAGTTGTTCGCGCAACGCTTGATTGGAACTATGGAGACTCACCGCCAAGGTTGACTGTAGCTGATGTTCAGCCAGGCGGCGAATCTGTCCCGGAATCCCCACCGTCGAGATCGTCATCGATCGCGCCCCAATCCCCACATCCTCATTCAGACAGCGTAGCGCCCCCAAGACATTATCCACATTGAGCAAAGGTTCTCCCATCCCCATAAAGACAATATTACTGACGCGATCGCGGAACTCCCCCTGCACCGTCAACACCTGATCAACGATTTCATGCACCTCCAAGTTACGCAAAAATCCCCCCTTCCCCGTCGCGCAAAAGTCGCAGGCCATGGGACAGCCCACCTGAGACGACACACAGACCGTTAAGCGCCGTTCCGTGGGCATTCCCACGGTTTCAATGATATTTCCGTCAGCCAGTTTCAGCAGATATTTAATCGTCCCATCGGGGGAAATCGAGCGATGGTGAATCGTCGAACGCCCTAGATTTGTCTCTTGGTTGGCCTCCCGCCAGGCCTTGGGAAACACCGTAATCTCAGCCAGCGATCGCACCCCCTTGTGATACAACCACTGATGCAGTTGTTTCCCTCGATAAGCCGGTTGTCCCTGGTCTTGCATCCAGGTGGTGAGGTCTTGTAGAGATTGACCTAAAAGGGGAGTTGCCGTAGCCGTGGACAGAGACATCGAGAGCGCCTATACAGTAACACCCTATCTTAACGCGACCCCTGCCCCTGGGAAAATAAGAAAAACTGCCGAGTTGTGGTCCCAGGACAACACGACAGTTCCGGTGACAAAGAGGTACAGACCTGACCATTGGGACTGATTAATGGGACTGATTAACCTACGTTCACCCTTCCCCCACAGATGTGAAACTCGATACAATACGTTACAAAGTATGCGACTCACCGAGTGACCCCCTGACGATGACCACCACATCCACCCTTGAACGCGGCCGTTTCCCCGGACAACATTGGACCTGGCGCGATCGCCCCGTTTACTATGTCCACGCCGGACAGTCTCCCAACGCCTCCCGTCCCCCCCTACTCCTGGTTCACGGCTTCGGCGCGTCCACCGACCATTGGCGCAAAACCATCGAGGGATTACAAGACGAGTTTGAGATTTGGGCGATCGACCTATTGGGGTTTGGCCGTTCCGGGAAACCGCCTCTAGCCTATAGTGGAGAACTCTGGCGCGACCAACTCCATGACTTCATCCAAGAGGTCATCGGTCAACCCGTGGTCTTAGCCGGAAACTCCCTCGGAGGCTATGTCTGTCTCTGCGTCGCCGCCCAGAAACCGGAATCGGCGCGAGGCCTCGTCTTACTCAACAGTGCCGGTCCCTTCAGCGACACGCAACCGCGCCAACCCAGTCGTTTCAGTCGAATGCTGCGCCGTTTCGCCCTGCAAGACTGGGTGGCCTTCCTGATTTTCCAGAACACCCGCCGCCGGTCCGTGATTCGTAAAACCCTCGAAAAAGTCTATGTCGACAAAAGCGCCGTTACCGATCGCCTCGTCGAAGAAATCTACCGTCCCTCCTGCGATCGTGGCGCCGCCAAAGTCTTCGCCTCCGTCTTCAAAACCCCCCGAGGCGCAACCGTCGATGAACTCCTCAGCCAACTCAACAAACCCCTGTTAATGGTGTGGGGAGAAGGAGACCCCTGGATGAACAGCAAAGACCGTAGCGCCAAGTTTCGTCAATACTATCCCAACCTCAGCGAACAGTTCCTCAACGCCGGTCACTGTCCCCACGACGAAGTTCCCGATCAAGTCAACGCCCATCTCAAATCCTGGGTTTTAGAATTGGAGTAATGCTAAGTTTTCCCCTCATCCATGCGGCCCTATCGTGGCTTGTCCTACTCAATCTTTGGTGGGGATTTCCCTCAACCGTCAACGAAACCTGCCGCATCTATCACAGTCGCGAGATTTGTATTATCAGCATCAAACGCAGTGCCAAATACTATTGGGAATACCGCGCCGAAGTCCGAGTTGACGGTCAACGGCGGCCGTTGGAAAAATACGATTGTCGCCGCCAAGAACGCATCAAACGAGATGGTCGCCACTTCCCCTTCGAGCCATCCGGCGCCGGAGACTACATCTGCAAAACCCTAAACTAGCACCTCGCCCACCAACCCAGGACAACCACAAAGATACACCCCTACCCTATTATTGCCTATTCCCTTCTTTTGCCTTTTGCCTCTTGCCTCTTGCCATCCCCTCTTGGGAGGGGTTAGGGGTGGGTTATGCCTCTTGCCCTTTCTTTCCCCTCTTCCCCATGCCTAAAACCACTCACATTGCCACCTTTGGCGCCGGCTGTTTCTGGGGTATCGAAGCCGCGTTTGCCGCCGTTACAGGAGTCACCAAAACCTCTGTTGGCTATATGGGGGGACATTTCCCGAATCCCTCCTATCTTGACGTTTGCGCTCGGATTACCGGTCATGCTGAAGTGACTCAAGTTGAATATGACCCGGATCAGGTGTCCTATGACGAGTTACTGAATCTATTTTGGAAGATTCACGATCCCACCTCCTTTAACCGCCAGGGGGCCGATCGCGGCGAGCAATATCGTTCCGTCATTTTCTACCATAGTCCTGAACAGGAACAGATGGCCCGCAAATCCAAGTTAAAGCGTCAACAACAGGAGACGGAAAAACACATCGTCACGCAAATCGAACCCGCATCGGACTATTATTTAGCCGAAGACGAACATCAACAGTATTACGCCAAACATCGGATTTAGGAGTCGGCGGGGCAATGAATTGCCCCGCCAAAATCATCGATTAGTCCTCATCCTCCTCCATCAATCCCAACTGCATCAAACTCGGATAGGAGATTTTTTCATAAGCAAAAGCCGCCTTAGCTCGGCGAATTAAATCCGTTTTATAGATAAACTCATCCCGCGCATCAATGGGATAGGACCGTAACTTAAACTGAGTCCCCCAAATTTTCTCCTGAATCACAACAACAATCGGGAGTTTTAGTTGAGTATATTTACTACTATAGGCAGCTTGATATAGAATCGTCATCACCGTCTCGACATCAACATCATGACTAAAATAAAAGTTCGTCGCCACTTGAGCTTCGAGTTCGCCACTATTGGCGTTTGAAATGGCTTCAGTCCAGGTTTTATTATGGGGAATGGTGATTAAGTTATCATCGGGGGTTTGAATCTGAATAGCTCGTAGGCCATAGCTGACGACTTCCCCATAATGCTCGGAAATTGTGACGCGATCGCCAACGCGATAAGGCGCTTCAAACAAAGCAATGACCCCCGCAATCACGGAACTGGCGTAGTCCTTAAAAGCAAACCCCAAGGCGACGGCGATCGTCCCCGTTACCGCCACAACATTGGACTCTGAGAGCTTAAAAAACAGGTTGGCTAGGTAAAATCCCATAACCAGCAAAATCAAGGCTTTCCAGAAGGGAATAGATTGCTTAGTAATCAATCTAAAACGCCGGGGAACCCGCTCAGAAATCCAGTTGGCGATCGCCTGAATAATATAAATACTTCCATAAGCCACCAGAACTGCCAAAATCCCATACAGGATTTTCTGCGTTGTAATATTCGTCAGGATTTGGTTTGGTAATTCATCCGAATTATCCTCTTGAGCCAACACGGGAACCGGAGAAAAACTCAGAACCAATCCAGCCAAAAACCGCCAGACAACTGTAAATTGGCCCGTAAATTGGGCCGTAAATTGACCCATAAATTGACCCGTAAATTGACCCATAAATTGTCTCATCAGTCGTCCCCCACAAAAAAGTTATTATGAGATAAATCAACCCGCAGCTTATCATAATACAACGGATGGATTCTTAAACCCCCATCGCGGCTTTCCAAAATTCCCTGGCGAGATAGCCATTGCACCCGCGCCTGGATTTGACTTTCAGCCTCTCCTAAAGTTTGAGCCAAATGACTGCGGGTGATGGTCGTGTGAATCAAAGTAGCGTGCAGCAAATACCGATCTAAATTCGTCAACGACGGTAAACTGGGTAATGACGGTTTAACCGGGTGAAGAAGCAGCTTCTGTTTCGCATCAGCCTCAACCCTAAGCAGTTTTTTAAGGTCGAGAGACTCTCCCGACTCATCCTGCATTCTATCCCCGTGAATCTGCAAACTTTCTAGCCAAAGATATTGAGCAACACGAGCAATTCCCGAGCTTTGACTCGCGATCAGCTCCCAATAGGCTTGACGAGGATCATTACTAGAACGATCAGGTTTATCTAAGGTCACCAATTTTTCTGCAATCGGAGTAAGCCAATCCGCGAGCATCTCATCGTCGAGTTCTGGTAACAATTGAATTTGGTCAAAATAGGCACTAATTTGGCAAACAAAATCCAAAAAGTTCCAGGCGGGATGACTCGAACCAATCACCCAAAAACAATTGGGGTTTTTGAAAATAATTTCCCGAAGATAATCAACACTACTCCAGCCCCCAATTGAGCGCAAAAAACAATGTTCTAACTGAGGCACTAACACCAGAGTTTTTCGCCGCTGATCCAAGGGGATTTCCGTATCATCATCAGCGGCTTCAAAATTAGTAATCTTGACCTGAAGATAGGGTTCTAGCAGTTTCGATATTCGTTTCTCAATCAGGCGAGGGTTGTAGGGACGTTTGAGAGTATTTAAGGGACTAATGACCTCAATTGACCAATCCTCCCAGTCCTCAAAACTGTCATTAATAATTTTAGGGATTGATTCAGCCGCACTGGCTAAAATCACCAAATGATTAGGAGCATCGATACGATGACGCCAGGATTCTACGGCTGGAGCGATCGCCTCCAGAATTGTGGTTTTATAGATTGGAGGAGGCGCCGACTCATCAATTCGTTTCAGAAGTTCATCTTTAAGCCGCGCCGGAAGTTCAATCAACTCGTCTTCTGATTCACTGCTGGGGGGTTGCGTGAACCAAGACTGGATTTTTTCTCGGATTGAGCGAAACCAAATATAACGCATTGAGGTAGGGAAAAGGGAAGAAGAGGGCAAGAGGCAAGAGGCAATAGAAGGGAACAGGGAACAGGGAATAGGGAACACCGGAACAGGGAATAGGGTCGGGGCTTACCCTTGTGGTTGCTCTCTTAGGGTCGCTCTTTTTCGGCTACAGTTGACCACTTTAGGGGCTTTAAAAGCGTAACTCATAGCGGATTTCAATGGACTCAAAACCAGGGGTTCCCGATTCAGTTTGGCCGCCTTGGAGTAAAAAGCCACTGAGACCATAATCATAGGTCAATCCCAACAGCGATCGCTCATTGAGTTCATAAATCGCCTCAATCTGTCCAATCGGAAACACACTGAGACGATCTAAACCGATCGCGTCGCCCGCCTGATTCGCCACCCGATCAATATCTACCAAGAGTCCCGTCAACTCGGGTTCCAAGACAAACCGCACCAGTGCATATTCAAAAAACTCCGTCCCTCGTAACTGACCAATCTCATCAATCGTTGTCACCACCTGTCCCCCCAGTAGAGACACCAGCTCATTCTCACTGCGATTAGGAACACTACTCAACTGCACCGTATCTAACAACGCCTCATTAGGCTCAAACCCTTGCACCGTCACCTCTCCCGACGAATCCGCCAAAATGGCATCGAGGACATCTTCCGTCATCGCATCAATCGTGATATTGACTAAAAGCTGGCGTGACTGACGCAGCGGGAGAATCGTCGTATCAGGGACCTCATTACTGTTGCGATCGCGATCGGCCATGGGGTTGCGGCGTTGTTCCGACACCAGCGTCGACACCTGTACATCCAACCGAGGATTGAACAGGCCCTCCTCCGGGATAAACTCCACCGTCTGAGGACGACCTGGGGTGACAAAAAAGACACTACTCAAGACATTCAACTGACCCTCTTCAACCCGAATCGTCCCCTGAGGGTTCAGATTCCCCAAATCACCATCAATCACCCCATTTACCGTCACATCCCCCGCCACCCGTGCATTAAAACTCGGTAGAGAATTAACAATCCTCAAATCTTCCCCAAGACTGACTCGAAACCCATCTAAGACCGGCATAATCAATGGAGACGTGGCCTCAGACCGGGTCTCAGAAGAGGGGACACTTGACGAGTCTGACATCATCCCCCCAGCAGCCAACTCTCCCCCAGGAACCGAGACACGTCCTTGAGACAACTCAATCCCGCCGCGAACCACAGGAGTTAACACCGTTCCCGCCACCGTGATGTCTCCATCCAACCGGCCCTCATAGAGTCCCGCTAGGGCGATCGCCCCTTGGTCCACCGTCAACGTCAGAGGGCGTTCTAAGTCGGGATTTGGCTCCAACAGAGGTAAGACCCCCGCCAAACGAAACGATCCATCCGCAACCTGGGCCACCAATCCCTCAACATCGAGTTGCTCCTGATTAAAACGAATCACCCCATCGATCTGACTTTGAGCCTCAGGAAGAGCCGCCGCCTCAACCTGGGCCTGATCAAAGGCGATCGCCCCCTCAGCCTCAAACGACTGTAAAATCCGCTCAATTTCCCCAGAAGTCAACGCCATCAGATCCACGCGAGCCGCCACATCCACCCGTCCCTCACCGCCAAGCCAAACCACCTGACCCTCACTGAGGGCCTCAACCAACTCAAACGCCGGTGTATCCAGGGAAATACGTCCCTGAGCGATCGCCGTCTCCGGGGTTAACGCCGTCAGCGGAAAAGGAACACTGACCTGAATCTGACTCCAACTCGGAGCTACGGTGACGAACTCAACGCGATCGCCCCCGTAGCGGAAATTCCCCAAAAACGACTCCAGAGAGCGGTCATTCAACTGAGGCGACTCAATCGCCACCTCTCCCAACAGCGTCGGTTGTTGCACCGTCCCGCCGAACCGTCCTTGCAGCCGCAGATCCCCCCCTAGCGTCACCGGGAGACTGACAAACCGCTCCAGAAGGTCCAGCGGGACATCCACCACCTCAAACCCGCCCTCAAGCTGCGTCGGAGAAACACGGCCCATCAAAGACGCTTCGCCCCCCTCCGCCTGCACCCGAGCCTGCTCAACAGTCAACACATTGTCCACAAAACTGGCTCTGACGCGAAGATCATCGAGAGTCAGCCGAGGTCGAGGTTCAGACGTGGCCAGAGGCGAGGGGGGTTGCGTATACCAAACCCAATCCGACGCCGCCAAGTCAGCCGTAAGATTAGGATTTCCCAGGGTTCCCCCCAGAGTCACCGCAGCAGTATAGGTTCCCTCAATCTCCGCCACCTGAGGCGGTTGAGGCTCACCAGGAGGGGTCACTCGTTCGATCACCTGTTGACGGATGCGGTCAAACAGAGCCAACTGCTCCGCTAACGGATGTTTGGGAATCCCGACCCCAGTGGCGGTCAAATCTTGGGGATCTAAACTGGGACTGGCGACACCGCGACGGAGCAGATCCTCGATGTCATACCAAGCCACCGTCGTGAGCAGATCCCCCACGTTCCCTGAGTCAACCGTGAGTTCTGCCTGAACCGGGGCCTGTTGCCAAGCGGCCAGGGGAATACGCCCTTGAACGACCCCCAACAGATCCAGTTGGGTGGCGGCGTTGAGGACAAAGCGACTGTCCCGGAGTTGGAGGACGCCATCGCGAATCACCGTCTCTTGTCCGTCATAGCCAAACTCAGCGGCGATCGCCTCGGCCCGTAAATAGCCCAAACCGGGGTTAGCGACGCTCACCCCACCGCGAGTTTGCAGGGTAAACAGATCCGTGACGATTTCTCCTGTTACCTGACCGCGAACCGGTCCAATAATCCCCAAGGCTTGGCCCGGAACAAGGTCTAATAGAGCCAAATTAAAGTCATCCAAGCTCATCGCAAAGCGATCGCCCAGACGTTCCCCCAAGGCCGAGAACACCACCTCACCATTGACGGCTTTACGAATCTCGAAATCACGGGGGAGATAGGGAGCCAAACATCGAGATCCCTGCTGACAGGCCTCTAAGGCCACCGCCAGGCGATCGCTCTCCCGTCCCGGTCCTTGCAACGCCAGGGCCAAGGTCCCCCCCGTGCGAACCTGCACCGTTCCCGCCATCAAGGGGTCAAACTCCACCTCATTGACCGCAAAATCCCGCAGTTCCACCCCACCGGCTAGATTCAGATTGCCCTCGCCCAAGGGATTCGAGAGTAACTGACGGCCTTGAAACTGTCCTGAAACGGCCACACTGCCATCGATATTAACCGGACTGGGACGTTTTAAATTCTCACCCACCGCCACATCGGCCAGTAACAGGGTTAGAGGTAGGCGTTGGGAATCATAATTCGCCTCCAGAGTTAAATTGGCCGCTAAATCGGGGGTTTGTCTGAGATGGCTCAACAGGACATCCCCCTGGGCCTGAAGTAAATCCCCGTCGATATTGGCCGTGAGGCGATTCACCTGAGCCGGAATGGGAACCGCTCCGAGTTCCAACAAGGGATTCAGCGGTCCCGAGAGATTGGCCTGGGCCAGCAGCGTCGTGGGGAAGCGGGGACTGGTGACAATGCGATCGCCGATCAACTCCTGCACTAAAGCATCATCAACGGGCAGATTCGCGTCTGTGGTAACGTGCCATTGTCCCCCAGTTACCGCCGCGACAACCGTTCCTGACCCCTGATTGAGAGCCAGTTGAGCCTCCGTGGTTAACTCGGGGTTGAGTCGACTCAAATCTCCGCTGTCCAAGATACCCAGCACATTCGCCAAACTCAAACGAGCGGTTCCCGCCGCCGACATTAGCCCCACCGTGGCCCGAAGATTGGGCAAATAGGGATTGAGAGCGATATTGGCGGCGGAGAAGTTGCTCTCTAGCTGGCCATTGGCCACTTGGGCCTGAACCTGGGCCGTTCCGTCGGCGATCGCCAAGCGTCCCCCAGCATCGAGGCGAATCCCCGACAAATCCCGCGTTAGAGCCGCATCCATGAGACTGGCCAAGGAACTCCGCAGCCGAGCCTGACCGCGACTGAGACTCACCCCTAAAGGTAACTCCAGGTTTAGCCCCCTGGCCGACACCCCCGAGGCGATGGCCTCAACGTCGATTTCTCCCTGACTGAGATCCCCTTGCAGCCGGGCCACGCCATCGGCCAGATTCAGACCCAGGGCCAGGGTTCCCTGAACCGCCGCCGGGGAGAGGTCATCGAAACGCCCCGATAATTGCGCAGTTAACTCCGTCAGTTGAGCCGTTAGGGGCAAAAATGGGGAGAGATTGATCGGACTCGACACGACATCGAGCCACCAGATCTCAGTCAGCAAATCGGCGTTTCCGGTTAGGGTGATGTCTCCCCCCCCGGCGGTAATTTCCGCCCGCTCCAGACTGAGACGATTGTTGGCAAAGCGGGCATTTCCCTCGCTGCTGACGGCTCCTAAGTCGGCGGCTAGGATATCAGGGGTTGACCAGGTTAGGGTGGCTTGAGGATTGGTCAGAGGTCCGCTGACGTTGACCTGGGCCAGCAGTTGCCCCAAGCTCACGGTGTTGGGGAGTGCCAGATAGGGGGCAACGAGGGCATCGCTGGGGAGATCTAAGCGTAGATCGAGGTTGAGGTTAGACCCGCCTGGGTTGGCGAGGCGGGGACGATCGCGAAGAGTCTCGGGGAGGGCCTCGATTAACGGACCCGTCCATTGGCCAATTTCGGCATCGCCTCGGCCGACAATGCTGCCCCCGACGGCGGGGTTTAGACGAAGGCCATTGAGGGTGACGCGATCGAGGGTGGCGGTCAGGTTGGCCCGCAGTTGCGAGATGCCGGTTTGAGCCACAATCAGAGGGCTACTGTTGCTGAGATTTAGGGTGAACTGGGGATCGCTGAGGTCTCCCAGGAGTTGGGCTTGCCCCTGTAAAACCCCCGTTAAGCCCAGGGTATCTAGGGGCGCGAGGAGAGGGTCATCAATCAGTTCAGACAGGCGTTCTAGGGCGATTTCAGGGACGCTGAAGGCAAGATCATAGCCGGCCGACTCGCTGATACTGCCGCTGCCGTTGAGTTGCAGGTCGCCGGTTTGGGCCTTGAGGCGATCGAGTTGCAGGCGACGCCCCTGAAAACGCAGGTTCACGTCAGCGGTGAGGGGTTGATTTAAGCCGTCTAGGTTGGCGGCTAACTCATCGAGATTCAGGGTTCCGCGAATTTCGGGCAATCCCCAGTTGAGGGTTCCCGCGTCGTCGAGGAGGGGGGGAATCTCCAGGTTGAGGTTACCGTTGAGCGTGCCGCTGGTTAAGGGAATGCGATCGCCGACTTCGGGGGGCAACAGGGCGAAAAATTGGCTTAACTGCACCTGTTGTAAGCGGGGATTGATGCGACTTTCGAGGGTGCTGATGCGGGTGGTTCCCTGCACGTCAACGACTCCCTCGGGAAGAGTCACGGCTAGGTCATACTGAGCCTGCTCAAAGGCTTGGCTGAGGGTGGCATCGCCCTGAACTCCCACGGTAAAGGCCTCGGAACGGCCCTGGGGAGTCAGTTGTAGATGTCCCCCCTCGATGATGAGGTTGAGGGGAATCTCGATGGGCAATTCGTCGTCGCTGGGTTCGGGGAGGTTGAGATCTAAGGTCAGCCATTGGCCATCGTCCCCTTGTTGGGCGATGAGGTTGAGATCCCGTAGGGTAATGGTGACGGGAAGTTGGCCGCTGAGGAGGGCGGGGAGGTTGTATTGGACGCGGATTTGCTCGACTCGCAGGGAGTTGGCATTCTCGGCGGTGGGCGGGAGATAGAGGCCATCGAGGTCTACTCCCGTCAGGGAGAGTCGTTGTACGGCCCCGAGTTCGAGGGGACGGTTGAGAATGGGGATAATTTGGGCTTCGACGAATCCGGGAAGTTGCGATCGCAGCCAGGCGGTGGTAACGCGATAGCCGACGGTTCCCAAGACGACAACGATTCCTCCCCCAATTAGAAGTCGTTTTAGGGAACGGCGTCGAGGAGGAGATGGCTCGGGAGTGGGGCGAGGCGGTGGATTGGCCATAGTTCACGTAGATCGGCGTCAATCGATGTGGCCGTTTGCCCGAGGGTGAGCTAACATGAATAGCTCATCTGATCTTGGGCTTCGGTTTGTGTCAACGCTAGGATTTTAGCGGTCTAGCTGAGGCCTGGGTTGAGAAAAGTCGTTTGGGAATGTAGTCCTTGTCTCAACGGTGATGACCGGATCGGGCTATGGTAGTTGAGTGGTGGCACGCAAATCGCCGATGGATCTTCTAGAGTATCAAGCCAAAGAGCTGTTCCGCGAAATGGACATTCCTGTCCTGCCCTCGCAAAAAATTCATTGTCCCCAAGATCTTAAGGGGCTAAAAATACCTTACCCGATTGTGCTCAAGTCTCAGGTTCGCGCCGGAGGCCGGGGTAAAGCGGGGGGGATTCGCTTTGCAACCAATACCATTGATGCGATCGCCGCCGCTCAAGCGATTTTTCATCTGCCAATTCAGGGAGAGTTACCCGAGATCCTACTGGCTGAGGCGAAATACAACGCCTCGCAGGAGTTCTATTTGGCGATTTTGCTCGATCGCACGGCCCGCCGCCCGGTTCTCTTGGGATCGCCCTATGGTGGGGTTGAGGTCGCCTTCACTCAGGATAAAATGCAGCGGGTGGTCGTTGATGAGGAGTTTTCCCCGTTCTATGCTCGTCGGTTGGCCTTGAAGATGGGTTTGAGTGGGGAGGCGATTGAAGCCGTTAGCCGCGTCATCAAGCGGATGTATCGCTTGTTTGTGCAGAAGGATTTGGATCTCGTGGAGATTAACCCCCTCGGGATTCGCGATAATGGTGAGGTGATGGCTCTCGATGGCAAGGTGACGGTCAATAATGAGGCCCTCAATCGCCATTACAATCTGACTCGGTTACTGCAAGAACGCAATTTTGAGCAACCGGACGAGTCCTCGGTGTTTCCGGCCCATGATTTTGTTGAATTTGATGGCAAACTGGCGATTCTCTGTAATGGGGCCGGCTTGACGATGGCCACGTTTGATTTGGTCTGTGAAGCGAAGGGCAAACCGGCGAATTTCCTCAATTTGGGCAGTGAACAGGCTTGGTATGGAACCCATGCTGACCCCCTCGAACGGTTACGATTGGGCCTCGATGCGGTGACGCGATCGCCCCAGGTGTCGGTGGTGTTGGTCAATCTCATCGCCGGAGTGACTCGCTGTCAGGATATCGCGACGACCTTGGTTGAGTTTAGTGACGGTCTCGATCGCCCCTGTAAGTGGATTGTTCGCCTGGTGGGGGGAGACCTCGTCACCGCTGAAAAAACGCTCAAACAGGCGAATCTGACGACGGTTAAAAGTCTTGATGAAGCTGTTTCTCTTGCTGTTAAAGCTGTTTAATTACTCATGCAGTTCACCGCTGATACGAAAGTTTTAATTCATGGGATTGCCGAACCTCTGGCAGCGACCCATAGCATCTTAATGAAAGCCTATGGAACGCAAGTGGTGGCCGGGGTGAGTCCCGGTTTGGGGGGCAGTGAACGGGATGGGATTCCTGTTTACGATTTGGTGGAAGTGGCGATGAAGGATGTGGGGCCGATTGATGCGGCGGTGATTTTTGTGCAACCCTATTTGGTGTTGGATGCGGCCCTAGAGGCGATCGCGGCGGGGATTCGTCAGTTAACTATTGTCACGGAAGGGATGCCGCCGATGGACATGGTGAAATTGATTCGCAAGGCCGATGCGACGGAAACTCTGGTGGTGGGGCCAAGTAGCCCCGGCTTGATTATTCCTGGACAGAATATCCTCTTGGGCACTCACCCGGCGGAGTTTTATACGCCCGGTTGTGTGGGCCTGATTAGCCGCTGTGGAACCCTCACCTATGAGATTGCTCTCTCTCTGACGGAAGCGGGGTTAGGACAGTCGATTGGGGTGAGTATTGGCGGCGATGGCATTTTGGGGTCATCGTTTGCCCAATGGTTACAGATTCTCGATGAAGATGACACGACGGAGGCGATCGTGATTGTGGGCGAGATTGGCGGAAGCGGGGAAGAAGCCGCCGCTGATTATGTGGCTGAAGCGATTGATAAACCCGTGGTTAGTTATGTGGCCGGTCGCCATGTTCCCAAGGGACGACGGCTGGGCCATGCGGGGGCGATCGCTGCTAATTTAAGTCATAAAACTGAGAAAAAAATTAAAGAAGCGGGAAGTTCTGCACTCTTTGACCTCGATATTGGCACCGCAGAACATAAAATTAAAGCCTTTAAAAAAGCCGGTATTCCGGTGGCAGAACGTCCGTCAGAAATTTCTAAGTTAGTGAAAAAAGCATTAAAATAAAGATGGATTGGGTGTATTTTGGCGGTCTTAATGGTTAAGATGTTGAGATTTTAAAACAGGTCTAAAAACCGTCGCAATTCACCGATTGTCGAGGCAGCAAACATGGCAAAAGCGAAAATTGGTTTAGGAAATCCGACCCGAGTCGCTTGGTTTTTTTTGGCCCCGGCTTTAGTCATGTTGTCGATTTTTGTCCTGGGACCCATTGTCTATCTAATTTATCTCAGTTTCACCAGTGGCAGTTTTACCCGCAGCGGCAGTCAATGGATTGGCCTGGCTAATTATGAACGGGCGATCGCCTCTCCCGAGTTTTGGCAAGTCCTGGGAAACACCCTCTATTTCTCCATCGCCACAATTATTCCTAGTATTATCATTCCCTTAATCTTGGCGGCCGTGTTAGAGAAGGCGATCGCCCTCAAATCGTTACTGCGAACCGCCTATTTTCTCCCCGCCATTACCTCCACCGTCGCCGTGGGCCTCGGTTGGCGTTGGCTTTTCCAAACCGATGGCCCCATCAATAGCATTCTCGACAGCCTCGGCATCACCCCCATTCCCTGGCTAGGGAGTGCTACCTGGGCCATGCCAATTCTCATTCTCCTGAGTATTTGGAAACAACTCGGCTTTAACCTGGTTGTGTTTCTGGCGGGCTTACAAGCCATCCCTCAATCTCGCTATGAGGCGGCGAAACTCGATGGGGCCAATGGCTTTCAGCAATTTCGCCATGTCACCGTTCCCGGCTTGTACCCCACCCTGGTTTTTGTCATGGTGACAACCGCCATGTTTACCCTGCGTAGCTTTGAACAAGTCTATGTGATGACCGGAGGTGGTCCTTTGAACTCCACCAATATTCTGGTGTATTTCGTCTATGAGCAAGCCTTTGCCCTGTTTGACTTTGGCTATGCTGCCGCCTCCGCCACTCTTTTGTTATTGGTGGCCCTCTCTTTGGTGACGCTTCAGCTTCAACTCACAGACGAGTAACGACGACGAGAAATGGCCTACGCCGTGGGGGTAGCCAGCATCTCCTGGTGATTTTCCACCACATCGTGCAAGGCATCCCGTAGGGTATCCATCTGATGTTTGTCAGGAATTGGCCCGAGAATATCAAACTTCTGCAAGCGGTCTTCCACTTTTCCAGAACTGCCCACCACATAGACATCTAAGCCTTGTTTCAGGGCATCGTTGACCATTTTTTCCATCGCCAAAGAGGCAGTTACCCCTAAGGTGGGAACATTCGTAAAGTCTAAAATCAGAACCTTGTATTGGCCAATCATCGAGTGACGTTGAGAAATGGCTTTAGCGGCTCCAAAACTCAGGGATGCCCCTAAGTGAATGAGCAACACTTTGCCCTTGACTTTTTCGAGCAGCAATTTCTCTTCATGTTCGAGTAATTCGGCATCATCTGAAGCCGTAATCACTTTGACATTTTTGGCTTGAATATCCGAGAGACGCTGAATCGTTAAGACGTTGGCAATAAAGACACCAGCACCAACGGCAACAATCAAGTCCACAAAAATCGTCAGCAACATCACCCCATACATAATGGCGGCGGCTTTGATGGATAGACGATGTGCCCGTTTGAGGAAACTCCAGTCAATGATATCAATCCCGACTTTGAGGGCGATCGCCGCCAAAACAGACAGCGGCACCATTTGCGTCAAGGGAGCGGCGACAAAGACAAAGACAAGCAGAGTGACGGCATGAAACATCCCGGAAATGGCGGTGGTTGCCCCCACTTGCACGTTAATAACCGTGCCAATGGTCGCCCCAGCACCAGGTAAGCCACCACAGAATCCTGAGAGCATATTGCCGATGCCCTGACCAATCAATTCTTTGTTGGAGTTATGTTCGTATTGGGTCAGACTATCGGAAATAATCGAGGTCAGAAGGGAGTCGATGGAACCAAGCATCCCTAAAACCAGGGCGTTGATGACCATCAATTGCAGGTCACCCCCCGAGATTCCCGAGAAGGTCGGTAGATAAAATTCGGGTAAGCCGGCCGGAATATTCCCGACAACTTTGAGTTGACCGGATAAGAGGGTGGCAGAAATGAGGGTTCCCAAGACCAACGCAATCAGTTGCGGTGGCACGGTTCGGGAAACACGAGGGGGGGTGAGAAAGAGCAAGGCTAAGGTTAACGCCCCCAAGCCCACTTCGGGAGGACTGGCATTGCTGACAAAACCCGGTAAAGCGGCGAGAGTTTTGACCACCCCTTGCACCCCCTCTTGACCGAGAAACGGGGGGATTTGCAAAATCAGCATGATGAAGCCGACCCCCGACATAAAGCCGGACACCACGGTATAGGGCATCAGGGTGATGTATTTCCCTAACCGCAAGACCCCAAAGAGAATTTGAAATAGGCCGGCCATCATGACCACGGTAAAGGAGATGGCCCAACCCTCGGGACCGGGGTATTTGTTGGTAAAGGTGACAATGACGGCGGCCATGACCACGGTCATCGGTCCAGTGGGTCCGGAGATGAGGGTGGGAGTTCCCCCCAGTAAGGCGGCGAAAAAGCCTAGGATAACGGCGTTGTAGAGTCCGGCGATCGGCCCTGCACCTGAAGCCACACCGAAGGCAAGAGCCATCGGTAAGGCCACAATGGCAGCAGTAAGCCCACCGAACAAATCACCCCGCAGGTTGCGGGTGTGGATATAGTTCGTGATTTTCATATCTGGCAGGTTTGGGTTGAGATGGAGCCAGGCAGAGCAATCAGATCAAGGCCATGTGATCCACGTTGCTGATTGGCATCTGTCTGCACCCGAACTACATCTAACATTGACTGGGCCAAATATAAAAAAATTCTTATATAAATTTTACTTATAAAACAATTTAACGTTAACGATTGCCGTTCCCTTCGCTTCCGAGAAACAAGAGCTTGCATCCAACTCAGATGCAAGCTCTTAGCGTTAATGGCGGCTCCAACTCGGGTTCACGGGTTGCGCCGATGGCGATCGCCCAACTCCGTCAACTTTGCAGCGATTGAGCATCTATAGCAATCGAAGATTGCCTGATTGACACTCTGAATTGAGAGAGAATTGAGAGAGAATCCCCCAGCTGTTGCCTGTTACCTGTTGCCTGTTGCCTTCTTTTCCCCGTCTTTTGTCCTGTTTAGACCAATTTTTGCTATAGTTTGCCATCCCGTTCAGCAGAGGTTTCAGCAAAGCGTACCCGGTGACGGCGAGATACCTGCTGCTCTGGATCAATGCCATCAAAGGTCGGCGGAATCCAAGCGCGGACCACCAACAAACCTCCCAGTACAATCAGAAATGAGCAGACTGCCATGACCTGTACCCAGGGAGTTTCCAAAATGCCTCGGACAATGATTTCCCGCAATACCGATACAATCGAAACCTCTACAGCGACTCCAATCGAAACGCGATGCTCTTTTAGATAAATAATGAGTAGTCTAAATAACTCAACTAAAATGAGCAGGAATAAAATATCGGAGGTGACCCGAGGAAAGTCCAACGGGGGCAACAGCGACAGAAACATCTCTCGCAGTTGGATGACCATGAAGCTGAACAGGCCAATGCACAAGGAAATTACAATTAAGTCCTGCACCATCTCCAGAAAACGAAGGATGTGGACGCCATTTAACCAATTGCCCCAGCGAGGAGAAGAGTTTGTGGATAAAGGTTTCATCGTTATCAGAAATAATCGTTATCAGAAGTCAAAAGGTCAATGAGTCAGTCCAGGGGGCTAGAGGCTATCTGGTTGAGAGACTTGTGGGTCGGGATCTGCCGAACTCGGAGAGCATCGGCAGACCTGGAATCGGTTTGGAATTAGCCTCCTGGCATCAAGGCTTGAGCTAACCCGATGTAGAGCGGTATTCCGATGGCGAGGGCAACCGGGGTCCCGACGGCTGTGGATGAGCCGATGTAGGCGGAGGGATTGGCTTTGGGAATGCCAGCCCGTAATGTGGGCGGTCCTGAGATGTCGGAACTCGAAGCGGCGATAACAGACAGGATTACGACGCCGCCAGCGGTGAATCCCGTGGTGATGTGGGCGACATAGCCGAGACCAAAGCCAATGAGTCCATGAAGCAGTGGTGCGATAAAGGCATAGACGGCATACCACTGAGCTACTTTGCGTAGCTCGCCGATTCGTGACCAGGCTTCCATCCCCATGACCAGCATCAGGATTGACAGTAGACCACGGAAGAGGGGATTGAAGAAGCTCTCATAGACGCTTTCGGGCTGGGTTAGGATGCCGAGTGCCAGACCGAGTAGCAGTGCCGATAGGGCAGACCCCTGGAGGCTTTCCTGGATGATGGGCCAGATCTCGACCCGTTTGTTGGCGTTACTGTGCTGCTGGCTGAGATACTCTTGCCTGCTGCTGGGATACTCCGGCTCGCTGGGATAGCCGCCTGCGGCAACGGCCTGTTTGCTCAGAGACTCCTGTTTGCTCAGAGACTCTTGTGTGCCGAGAGACTCCTCTTTGGCTTTTTGCTTGCTGACGTAAATACTGGCTAAGACGATCGCCGTGACGAGTGCAGGGATGTCCATAAACGGATACAGTGCCGCCGCCCAAGCTTCGTATTCGATACCTTCGGATTCGAGCATTGTTAAACCGGCGGCGAGGGTCGAGCCACTGACGGCCCCGAATAAGCCCCCGGTTGCGATCGCATCGACGGTTTTAACTTTCGGCAGTCTGGCTAATGTATTACTTGCGATGAGTACGATAACAATCCCAATGATTGCCGCAAACACCGCCGGCAACAGCATCTGTGCGAGATTGGCGTTGCGGATAGCAATGCCGCCGCTCAGGCCGACTTTGATCAGCAGCATGAAAACGATGAATTTATAGATCGCATCAGGAATTTGCAGGCGGCTATTGAGGGCGGCGACGACCATACCCCCAATCAGAAAGCCAAGGGTCGGGGACTGCAACTTATCGCCGAAGCGCGTTAAAAAATCAGACAAGAACTCCATTTTGTAATTCCTCCTTCGGACTCCTCTGACGAGAAGCGATTGTGGTGGTCAGTGGGTTTGAAACAGTTGAAGACTGTGAGAATAAAGCGTGTCGTCCCTACTGCACAGGTGTTATGCGACTACCTATCAATAGGGTGTTCAGAGGTGTCCGCTCTCCGAACGGGACTCGAAGGTGTTGCTATGGGGTAGCACCATCCATAGATAAATGTCTATTAAAAACCAAATCTCCATCTGCTTAAGTCTATGTGCTTAAGTTTATCTTAAAATCTGCCAAAATTTGCGATCGCCCGACCTAGATCAGCGAAGTAATGTTAAATGCAAAGCATAAGCAAAAGTTATTAATTACCAAAACTCGTATCTCTCGCGTCAATCTAACCCAGGTGACTTCCTCAGGAGAACGGTTTAACGATCGCCGGTGAGTCTCATTGGTGGTTATGGCCGCACCCGAAACGATAAGCCATGCTTATAGAAGGCTTCCGCTAATCTGAGTCAATCTTGCCCAAGAGAGTGTAGTGGATTCGCCGTGGTTTGATATAAAGTTAAATATATGGTTCAAGGCAAAACCATAGAGTCTTGTCTTGGATTTTCACCACTCCACTCGTTAAGAGGTAACTCACATGACCCAAAAAGCCAGCAAGCTCGTCATCGTCACGGAAAATTTGCTGCTGAAAAAGATCACCAAGATCATCGACAAATCCGGTGCTGCCGGTTATACGGTGGTGGCCGCTGGCGGTAAAGGCAGTCGTAACGTGCGATCGTCAGGACAACCCAACGTTTCCGACACCTCCTCGAATATCAAGATCGAGGTACTCACGGCGGATCGGGATATGGCGCTGAGGATTTCCGATGAGATCGCAGCGGAGTTTTTCGAGGATTATTCAGGCATCACCTACCTCTGTGATGCCGAGGTCTTATTCGCACACAAGTTCTGAGTCAAAACCCCAGCAATTCTCGTTGTCTCCAATGAGAATTGCTGGGGCGATGTAGGTAGAAACCCTAAAGGATTAGTGACGTTTCCGTTGTCGCGTAACTCTTGCGATCAATGGTGATTAAGCCACAATGATTAAACCGTTGAGGCCATCGGCGCATCTGCCATGCGATCGACGACCTGTTGCAAGGCATCTCGCAGGGTTGCTGTTTGATGCTGATCGGGGACACGGCTGAGAATATTAAATTTCTCTAAGCGACTTTCCACTTTGCCAGAACTGCCCACCACGTAGACTTCTAATCCCCGTTTTAGGGCATCGTTGACCATTTTTTCCATGGCGAGGGTTGCGGTCACCCCCAACATGGGAACATCCCGAAAGTCCAAAATGAGGACTTGATAATCTCCAATGAGCGAATGGCGTTGAGAAATGGCTTTGGCGGCTCCAAAACTGAGGGAAGCACCGAGATGAAGTAGTAAGACCTGACCTTGAACTTTCTCTAATAACAGTTGCTCTTCATGTTCGAGGAGTTCAGCTTCTTCAGCATTGGTAATGGCTTTAATGTTTTTGGCTTGAACATCAGATAAACGCTGAATCGTCAAGACATTGGCGACGAAGACTCCAACTCCGACGGCAACAATCAAATCAACGAAAACCGTTAGAAGAACCACACCATACATAATGGCAGCGGCTTTGAGGGAAACGTGATGAGCGCGTTTTAAGAAGCTCCAATCAACGATATCAATCCCCACCTTGAGGGCGATCGCCCCGAGAACAGTCAACGGCACAATTTCAGTGAAACTCGCAGCCGCAAAGACGAACACCAGGAGGGTGACGGCGTGAATCATCCCCGAGAGGGCAGTGCGTCCCCCAGCTTGGATGTTAACAACGGTTCCCATGGTTGCTCCAGCTCCGGGTAAGCCACCACAGAACCCTGAGAGAATGTTGCCAACCCCTTGACCCATGAGTTCTTTATTCGAGTCATGCTCATATTGGGTGATACTATCGGAAATTACGGAGGTGAGCAGGGAGTCGATCGAGCCAAGCATCCCTAACATCACCGCGTCAATGACCATCATTTGCAAGTCTGGCGTTGAGATCGTTGGGAAATAGAGGGTGGGTAACCCGGCGGGAATTTCACCGACGATTCTCAGTCCTGAGAGTAGGCTGGCCGAGACGCCGGTTCCGATGAGCAAGGCTAACAGTTGCGGTGGACAGACCCGGGCAATTTTGCTCGGAGTCAGGAAGAGAATGGCTAAGGTGAACAGTCCTAATCCCAGTTCATCTAAACTGGCTTGGCTAATCAACTCAGGTAAGGCTTGCACCGTTGCTAAGACTCCGCCAACGCCCTCTTGTCCGAGCAATGGTGGGAGTTGCAGCATAATCATGATGACCCCAATTCCGGACATGAAGCCGGAAATGACGGTGTAGGGCATCAGGGTGACGTATTTTCCAAGCCGGAGCAGACCAAAGAGAATTTGGAACAGCCCCGCCATCATGACCACGGTAAAGGCGATCGCCAACCCTTCGCCGTCTGGATATTTGGCGGTGAAAGTGGCGATGACGGCGGTAAAGACTACGGTCATCGGCCCGGTGGGATTGGAGATGAGGGTGGGGGTTCCCCCAAACAGGGCCGCGAAAAAGCCCAGGAGAACGGCACTATAAATCCCGGCGATCGGCCCGGCTCCAGACGCGACACCGAAGGCTAGGGCCATGGGTAGGCCGACGATCGCAGCGGTTAACCCGCCAAAGAAGTCTCCCCGCAGATTGCGGGTATGGATGTAGTTGACAATTTTCATAACAGGTTTAGGCTGAGGTCACGTCGATTAGATTCTTTGAATAACAAAAATTAGAACCATTGATTTTTGTCTATGGGTTACTGTAGCACTGAGCCTCTCAAGCCAAAACGGTTTTATGATAAGAATTTCTGATGAGACGAGTTAGGGCAACCTATGACAGCGGTTCAGAATGCACAAGAGCATGATCGGCGGCAATCGCCCCAGTTCTAGGGGCGACCGGGAAGGTTAGGGCTAGGGGTAACCTTCCCGGTCGCCGCCGTCAGACCGCCCCGGAAATGTCCCCGCCGATTGCGGCTATGGATGGGGTTGGTCAGTTTTTAGGACAGGTTTGGGCTGAAGTCCCTAAAATTGCATTATTTTATTTCAATGATAACAATTAACAGCATTGATTTTTATCTATGGCTTACGGTAGGATTAAGCCTTTCAAGCCAGAATCCTGTTCTGATAAGAATTTCTAATACCACGAGTGAGGGCAACATATCAGAGTGGTTCAGAATAAGGCTTGATGGCTGTTCTCTCCTGGAAACCCCCTATGATCCAAGCAACATTGCACCAATTACGTGTCTTTGAAACCGTGGCCCGTCACGGTAGCTTCACCCGTGCGGCTGAGGAACTCTCGATTACTCAACCGACGGTATCGACCCAAATCAAGCATCTGACTCAAACCATTGGCCTACCCTTGTTTGAGCAGATTGGCAAACAACTCTATCTCACCCAGGTGGGGGAAGAACTCCTCGACACCTGTCAAACGATTTTTGGACAGCTTGCGAACTTTGAGATGATGGTCGCCGATCTGCAAGGGGCCAAACGGGGCAAACTACGACTGGGAGTCGTCACGACAGCTAAATACTTTGTTCCCCGTCTTCTGGGTTCCTTCTGTCGGCAACATCCAGATATTGATGTCTCCCTGCAAGTGAGTAATCATCAAAAACTGGTGCAACGGATGTTAAAAAACCAGGATGATTTCTATATTCTCAGTCATCCCCCGGAGGATCTCGATTTAGTGGTGACTCCGTTCCTCGACAATCCTCTGGTGGTGGTGGCGTCTCAGGATCACCCGTTGGCGAATCAATCTAAAATCCCCCTCAAAAAGCTACGGGGAGAGGCGTTTATTATGCGAGAACAGGGTTCAGGAACTCGTCGGGCAGTGCAACAGGTTTTTGACCGTCATAAACTTACCGTCAACGTCCGTCTGGAATTTAGCAGTAATGAAGCCATTAAACAGTCAGTGATGGGCGGCTTGGGGATTTCTGTTCTCTCTCTCCATTGTTTGCGCCCGGATTATCAACAAGGGGAGTTGACAATTTTGAATGTCAAAGAGTTTCCGATTCCCTGTCGTTGGTATATCGTTCATCCTTCGGGGAAACAGCTTTCAGTGCTGGCGGAGGCGTTTTTAAAGCACTTATTGCTCGAAAGTCAGAGTATGTCTTTAAAACAAGCATCCTAGAGGACCCGTTATTCTGGGGTGTTCCTCTAGGACATGAGGCGGAAATTAATTCAGGTATTAATTCAGGTAAGGGATGAAGACAGAGTAGAGTCCTCGCAGGTCTCCGACTTCAAAATCGTAGGCTAAATCTTGAGGATAGTTGTTTTTGACAAAGTCCGGGCGATCGCCTTTGCGTCCGTGGCAAACCTGACAACTGGCTTCAACATTAATGCGACGAAAATAGCGCGCACCTTGTTGTCCGTCGAGGGTTTCTTCATCCCAATATCCCACCAAAGTAGGATTTTCTTTGAAGAGATTTAAGGCAAATTCAGCACTCTCCGTTTTCGGGGCATGGTCGGGGTTGCGATATTTTTCAGCAATCTGTTGAACCGTCCAACCCGTCTCTTGACTGAGTTGTTTAGCCCGCATCCCTACGGGTTTGCAGACTTGTTTGAAGGTTTCGAGGGTGGGTTCAGTGTTGGTTCCTTCTAGGCCCGAGGCCAGTTGCGATCGCATCCCATCGAGTTGTTCAATCTGCGTCACCGCCTCAGAGAGTTCCTCAGGGTTGAGAGATTGGGCCTGTAGGGGTGTCTGCCAGAGGAAGACCGCCACCAGGGCGATCGCCATCAGAGAGAAGCGGCGTAGCCAGGGGGTGATGCTCATAAAAAATTGTCCAGATACGACAGTTGAGTCAAGCCGTTGAGTCAAACCGTTGAGTTAAACCGTTAAGCCACGGCGTGACCTTGCTCAAGTATAAAACCACATCGTAGAAACGAGGCATAAGGGTGTCTTATCCCTGGCCAGCCAACCCGGAGCAGGCAAAGTATACTAATCTGAACACAGCACTTGCGACCAACTCGAAACTCATGGCAGAAGAAGACAAAAAAGCTAAAACCACCACCGCCGCTGACAAAGGTGGGAAAAAGAAAAATGAAAAGCCCCCCGCCGTCGAAGATAAGCCCTTCGCCGACTTCATGCACCAAGACTACCTTCCGGCCCTAAAACAGGAACTCGAAAACCAGGGCATCGAGGATTTAGACCTAAAATTCGAGAAACGCCGGGTTCCTCCCCTGGCGACCAAAGGGGAGTGCTGGCAAGTCATCGGCACCTGGCAAGGGGGCAACCGTCGCTTTGTGGTCTATTTCCCCAAAGCCGACATCAAAGGACCTCGGGCCTTTTCCTGTTCGACTGATGGAACTCACCCCAGTACCATCGAACCCTTCCTCATGGACGAACGCAAGATTAAGCTGCCCCTGTTAGTCTTCGGCGTGGTGCAGCGACTCAACGCCCAAAAATGGCTGGCCCGGAACTAAACTCAACCCCAGCGAGGGAGAGACGACGTTACCGAAACCATGAGATAATGGCTCTTGTGGTTTTGCCCCAAAACAAGCATGGTAGCGCTTTCCGAATCTCCCTTTTCCCCCGCCCAAATCGCCGCAGAAGGACTCAAACCCGGCGAATATGATGAAATCGTCCAACGACTCGGGCGACACCCCAATCGCGCCGAATTGGGGATGTTCGGGGTCATGTGGTCAGAACATTGCTGCTATAAAAACTCCCGGCCGCTGCTGAAGCACTTTCCCACCACCGGCGATCGCATCCTCGTCGGTCCCGGTGAAAACGCGGGAGTCGTGGACTTTGGCGAGGGGCTGGCGATCGCCTTCAAAATCGAATCCCACAACCACCCCTCCGCCGTCGAACCCTTCCAAGGGGCAGCCACCGGCGTTGGCGGTATCCTGCGGGACATCTTCACCATGGGCGCTCGTCCCATCGCCGCCCTCAACGCCCTACGTTTCGGCCCCCTCGACAATCCCCGCACCCGCCGCATCTTTACCGGGGTGGTTGAGGGCATCTCTCACTACGGCAACTGCTTCGGCGTGCCAACCGTTGGCGGAGACGTCTATTTCGATGCCGCCTACAGTGGCAATCCCCTCGTCAACGCCATGGCGATCGGGATCATGGAAACCGAGACCATCGTTAAATCCGGCGCATCCGGCATCGGTAACCCCGTCCTCTACGTGGGATCGACCACCGGCCGCGACGGTATGGGGGGCGCCAGTTTCGCCAGTGCCGAACTCAGCGACGAGTCCTCCGTCGATGACCGTCCCGCCGTACAAGTCGGCGACCCCTTCCTCGAAAAATCCCTCGTCGAAGCCTGTCTCGAAGCCTTCAAAACCGGGGCCGTCGTGGCCGCCCAAGACATGGGGGCAGCGGGGATCACCTGTTCAACATCGGAAATGGCCGCCAACGGTGGCGTGGGCATCGACTTTGACCTCGATCAAGTTCCCGTGCGCGAATCGGGGATGGTTCCCTACGAATATCTCCTCTCAGAATCCCAAGAACGGATGTTGTTTGTCGCCGAGAAGGGCCGAGAACAGGAGTTAATTGACGTATTCCACAAATGGGGACTCCACGCCGTCGTGGCCGGAGAAGTCATCGAAGACCCCATCGTGCGGATTCGCTTCCAAGGGGAGATTGCCGCCGAGATTCCCGCCTCAGCCTTGGCCGACAACACCCCCCTCTACCCTCGCGAGAAACCCGCTCAGCCCCCAGAATATGCCCAAATCGCCTGGGCTTGGACTCCTGACTCTCTCCCCCCCTGTGGTCCCTCGGGCATCGAGGTGGATGGGGCGTTTAAGAGCTGGAATCAGGTGCTATTGACCCTGTTGGATACCCCCAGTATTGCCTCGAAAGCATGGGTCTATCGGCAATATGATCACCAGGTGCAAAATAATACCGTGATTGTGCCAGGTGGAGCGGATGCGGCGGTGGTGCGCTTGCGTCCTCAAGAAAGCCAAAAATCAGGCCAGGACTGGACGCGAGGCATTGCCGCGACCGTCGATTGTAATTCTCGTTATGTGTATCTCGATCCGACGGAGGGGGCGAAAGCGGTGGTGGCTGAAGCGGCCCGCAATCTCAGTTGTGTGGGGGCTGAACCGGTGGCTGTGACCGATAACCTCAATTTCGGCAGTCCTGAGAACCCGATTGGCTATTGGCAGTTAGCCTGTGCCTGTGAGGGGTTAGCCCAGGCCTGTGAGGACTTTGGAACACCTGTGACGGGAGGCAATGTCTCTCTATACAACGAAACCCTCGATAGTGAAGGTAAGCCGACGCCGATTTATCCGACTCCCGTGGTCGGTATGGTGGGGTTGATTGAGAATCTTGAGCAGATTTGTGGCCAGGGTTGGCAGCAAGCGGAGGATGAGGTGTATCTGTTGGGCGTCTCCACCGAGACGCAAGATGCGATCGCCGCGCCGACGTTAGGAGCGTCCGAATATCTGGCCAGGCTGCATCAGACGGTGGCCGGGAAGCCGCCTCGGGTGGATGTGGCCTTAGAGACGGCGGTGCAAGGCGTCTGTCGTCAGGGGATTCGCCGGGGTTGGCTCAACTCAGCCCATGATGTCTCGGAAGGGGGTTTGGCGGTGACGTTAGCCGAGTCCTGTTTGTCGGGTAACTTGGGCGTCACGGTGGATCTGCCTCATGTGGGCCGTTGGGATACGCTGCTGTTTGGCGAAGGGGGTGCGCGAATTGTGGTTTCGGTGTCCCCGCAGGATGTGGCGGCTTGGGAAGCGTATTTGCAGGAGCAGTTATCGGGGTCTTGGCAACGACTGGGAACGGTGTCGGGTGAGTTGTTGCAGGTGTCGTCGGAGGGGGAAACGCTGCTGAGTCTTTCCTTGTCTCAGATGGGGGCGATGTATGAGGGGGCGATCGCCCGTCGGTTAGCCTAGATCGGTTAGCCTAGATCGGTTAGCCTAGATCGACAACGGCGATCGAAAACGGCGAATCTCGGGGCGCAAAATCCTTCCTCAGAGACGGTTTTGTCACAGTTTTGCGTGCTACGCTCGTCGATAAAACGGTGTTTTAACGACCTCAGCCGGATGCCGTTTGCCTCGGATTTCCACCTCTAGCCCTTGTCCTGGATGAGTCAAATGGGGGGGAACATAACCTAAGGCAATGTTCACGCCTAGGGTAGGTGAGGGGGCGCCGGAGGTGACCTGTCCCACAGGGGTTCCTTCTTGGAAGAGGGGATAGTCATGACGGGCAATTGAGCGCCCGAGCATGGCAATCCCCACCAGTTGGCGAGACCGTCCCTGGGCCGCCTGTTGTTCTAAGATCGGACGACCGATAAAGTCCCCTTTGCGCTCGAGATGAACTAGCCAGTCTAATCCCGCTTCTAAAGGGGTCGTTTTCTCGTCCATATCCTGTCCATAGAGGGGGAGAGCGGCTTCTAAGCGCAACGTGTCCCGAGCGCCGAGTCCGCAGGGAACCACCTCTTGTTCGAGGAGGTAATCCCATAGGCTTAACCCGGCTTCAGGAGGGAGCATGATTTCAAAGCCATCTTCTCCGGTGTAGCCAGTGCGGGCGATGAAGGCGGGATGTCCGAAAATCGAGGTCTGACAATGGTTGAAAAAGGAAAGTTGAGCCAGGTGGGTATCAACGAGAGGCTGAAGGACCGATTCGGCCAGTTGACCTTGTAGGGCCAGGAGAACTTGGGTTTCGCTGCGATCGCTCAGGTGAGTTCTCTCGGGTAAATGAGCTTGAATCCAGTCGTGATCTCGCTCTCGGGTGGCGGCGTTGACGATTAAAACCACTTCATCGTCAGCTTGACGATAGACAATGAGGTCATCGAGAATGCCCCCCTCGGGGTTCAACAGCAGGGTATAGCGGGCTTTACCGGGCTTGAGACGGCTTAAATCTGAGGGAACGAGGGGATCTAAGGTTTCCAAGGGATTGCCGCCGCTGAGGAGGAATTTGCCCATGTGAGAGATATCAAAGACTCCCACCTGTTGGCGGACGGCCTGATGTTCCTGGCGAATCCCCTGGAATTGTCGGGGCATCTCCCAGCCGGAAAAGGGGGTCAGTTTAGCCCCGAGATCGCGGTAACGGGGAAAAAGGGGAGAACGGCGCAGTGGGGGTGGCATTGGGGAGACAGTCACGGCTCAAGTTCCGGTTCAAGTTGACGATTGTTCACAAAGTCGGGGATCGCAGTCCATCGGTTTCTAAGATACGATACAACGAGGGAGCCGCAATGGTAAGACGTACCAGTAAGTATTTATGACTATGATGACGACTGCGACTTTTGCCGAGTCTTCACAAGGCGAAACGGTGGCACAGGGTGGAATGGGTGTTGGCAACCCCCTCAGTATTGCCCCGATGATGGATCGAACCGATCGCCACTTTCGCTTTTTTATTCGGCAAATCGCACGCCGCCCCTTGTTATATACAGAGATGTTAACAACTGGGGCAATTTTGCATGGAAAACGGGCAAAACTGCTGGGGTTTTCTCCTCAAGAAAAACCCCTCGCCCTACAAATTGGTGGGGATAATCCCCGAGAACTGGCCGAATGCGCCCGTATTGCTCAGGATTTGGGCTATGACGAGGTGAATTTGAATGTGGGTTGTCCGAGCGATCGCGTCCAAAATGGTAATTTTGGGGCTTGCTTGATGCAAGAACCCGAGCGAGTCGCCCAGGCCGTCGCGGCGATGACGCGGGCGGTGAAGATTCCGGTGACGGTGAAGCATCGCATTGGTGTCGATGAGTGCGATCGCTATGAGGATATGGCGGAGTTTGTGCGGATTGTCTCGGAGGCGGGATGTCAACGCTTTACCGTCCATGCTCGCAAAGCCTGGTTAAAAGGACTCAGTCCCAAGGAAAATCGCACGGTTCCCCCCCTACGCTATGAGGAGGTCTATCGTCTGAAACGGGATTTCCCTCACCTGTTTATTGAAATCAATGGCGGTTTTAAGACTCTCAGCCAGATTCGCGACCAATATCAATCTGTGGACGCGGTGATGGTGGGCCGGGCCGCTTATGACAATCCTTTTCTACTAGCGACGGTGGATCGGGATATCTATGGCGATCAGCATCCGCTTCCCACTCGCTCCCAGGTCATTGAGGGGATGCTCGGCTATTGCGATCGCTGGGTGGCTCATGGCTACAAACTCCACAGCATCTCCCGTCATATGTTGCAGTTGTTTACCGGACAACCGGGAACCAAAGCCTGGAAACGCTATCTCAGCGAACACGCGCATATCCCCGGTGCCGGGGCTGAGGTGTTAACCGCAGCCCTTGCCCAAGTTCCCAATGCTGAGTCAGCACAGACTCACTCCGTTACCTCCTAGGGGGATTAGGCGTTTTGTAGGACTTTCAGGGATTCGTTGATATGTCCTTGGAAGTCCAGTTGCGAGTTAAAGATATGACGTACGACTCCCTCTTTGTCGATGACATAGGTGACGCGACCAGGGAGGATAAATAGGGTCGCCGGAACGCCATAGAGTTGGCGAACTTGGTTTCCTTGATCACTTAGGAGGGTGAAGGGGAGGTTGTGTTTCTCGGCGAACTGTTTATGGGAGGAGACGGAATCGCCGCTAATCCCGATGACTTCGGCTCCCGCATCGCTAAAGGTGGTATAGCTATCTCGGAAGGCGCAGGATTCGGCGGTACAGCCGGGAGTATCGTCTTTGGGGTAGAAATACAGCACCACGGCTTTGTTACCCTTAAAGTCGCTGAGGCTGACGGACTCGCCATCTTGGTTTTTTAGGGTAAAGTTGGGGGCGCGATCGCCGACGTTAATCGTTGTCATGGTTTACTGCAAAAATCGTGATATTTATTCACGGTAACAGCTTTTTAAAGCCTGGGCTTCACCCAACTGCGTCTGAGAGCAACATCGAGACCCAGTCCGGCCAGGCCAAACAGTCCTAAACTCTCAAAGAGGGATAATAGGGCGATCGCCCCCACCTCATCGGGAATCTGTAGCCCTTCGAGTTGCGCCAACCCCCGCACTAAGCCAAACGCTCCCACAACCCCCGATTTCAGATGGGGGTTCGCGTCTCCCCGCACCGCATAGCGATAGGTGACTCCAAAGAGAAAACCACTGACCGCCACGATCGCCAGACGCAACCCCAGTTCAACGAGTCGCGAACTCAGATACAGGGCCACGCCACTATCAGCAATGACGACAGTTAGGGCGCTCAACACCCCGGCTTTTAAGGATTCAAGACGATCTTGGTCGGTCATAGAGCCGTTGATAGATTGACGTGGATCTTGACAGTTGATGAGGACCAACCACCGTGACCTTACGGAGGTCGAACAATGGACAGTCAACCCGTCAAATCGAGAGTACAACAGGGTTTCCTCGGGGTCAATACACCCGTTAGGAGCCACGGCTGGCGCTGTCCCCCTGCGATCAATCAGTAAAATTACGGAGACTTGCTGACGGCGAGAGAACATGACACACAACACCCTGCTGTTAGTAGTCATATTAAATAAGACGTTAATTTAATTTAAAATCCTTGTAAAACAAGGATTAAATAGAATCCAAACGTCACTTGCTAAATGTCTAAAATAATCGTCGCGATCGCCGCTTGACGTTTCCGCTCACCTTGGTTACACTTAGATGAGCCATGTCAGTATAAACACGCAACCGGCATCCATTAACCAATTTTAGGCAGCTCAGGCGAAGGTTCCATCGCAACCCACACAGGAGGGAATCGAGAGAGCCTCAGAGCCTCACCACACCGAGGAACGGGCAACCATCAGGAGACACTCATGAAACGTGTAACGACAGCAACCTCTCATCATTCCGGCTGGCTTTCTCTGTTTTGTATCAGTTTGTTGCTCAGCAGTTTTGTCGCACTACCGATGATCGAAGACTTAACCGGATCGCGCCAGACGGAGTCAGGCCAATCACAGCAGCTCGGGCGAACGAATCCTAGACGTTAGGTTCCCGGGCGATCGAGAGAAACTTGGTTAACAACTCGGTGTTCACCTGTGGCGGTTGATGGACGTCGGCCCGAGTCAAGTATTTGGAAGTGTCAATCCTTGGAGTTGAGGTTCTGTATCGGACAGAACCTCATTTTTGCGTGCGTAATGCCCACCATGAGACTGAGGAGACTTACTCTTCGTCGTCCTCGTCCTCGTCTTTCATCGGATAGACAAAGCCACGAGAGCGCCCCGTCAGCACAGACTTGCCCAACGATAGAGCTTTTTCTGCTTCGAGGGCGGCTTTTCGCTTCCAAACGGCATGACGCTGATTGCGCTTGGCTTTGGAGGTTTTCTTCTTAGGGACTGCCATAACGGTAACTCTTTTCGGTTTAAACGGTTGCCAAACCTTTCTATCTTAAAGCATAATGTCCCTTTCGGATGAAGTAATTTTCGCGGATCTAACACGACAACGGTTTCCTAGTCCTCACCTGCTATAGTGGTTCATCCTTCTGCATCTCAACCCCCCAAAGAAGCCGCTCTATCCCTCGATGGAGTTGCCTTTGCTTATCCGAATGTCCCCTACGTCCTCAATGAAATTACCCTGACCATCGAGCCAGGGGAACGGGTGGGGATGATTGGCCCCAATGGTGCCGGAAAAACAACCTTATTTCTGACCATCTGTGGCGTCTTGCGTCCGAGTTCAGGAGAGGTGAGTATCCTGGGAAAACCAGTCATTCCCGGACAATTTCGCCCGGAAGTGGGGTTAGTCTTTCAAAACCCCAACGATCAATTGTTTTCTCCCTCTGTTTGGGATGATGTAGCCTTTGGTGTCGAGAATCTCGGCTATAGCGATGCTGAGGTGGCCCATCAGGTGCATGAAACCTTAGACCAATTGGGGATTCTCGACTATCGCGATCGCCCCCCCCATCATCTATCTGGGGGACAAAAACGGATGGTGGCCATCGCGGGAGTGTTGGCGATGAAACCCGATGTCATCCTCTACGACGAACCCAGTGCGAACTTAGATTTGCGATCGCGCCGTCGTCTGATCGAGTTTCTGCAACAATCCCCACAAACCCTACTCGTGGCCAGCCATGATCTCGAATTGATCCTAGAACTGTGCGATCGCGTCCTCCTCTTAGATAAGGGCCAGCTCATCGCCGATGGTCCCCCGGCCGAGATCCTCGGCGATCGTACCCTCATGGAGTGCCACGGCCTAGAAACCCCCTCAGCACTGATACAGCCAATCTAGGGTGTCTATTCCCCATTCCCAGTTCCGGTGTTCCCTCTAACGATTTATCGTTAACAGAGGCTGACAAATGCGAATACGCTCATAAATCTCATCCAGCGCCTCTCCTGGCCGCGCCGGAGAGAGCCAATAGCCTTGAATCTCATCACAATCCAACTCAAACAACAACTGCATCTGTTCCGCCGTCTCCACCCCTTCAGCAACAATTTTCATCCCTAAGCCTCGCCCCAACGCCACAATCACCGACGCGATCGCGCGATCTTTCGATTGAGTCGTCACATCTCGAACAAAGGAGCGATCGATTTTCAGCGCATTCAGAGGAAAATTCTTGAGATAGGCCAACGAAGAATAGCCCATACCAAAATCATCGAGAGCAATCCTCACCCCCATCTCCCGCAACTCCTGAAGAATCACCTGAGTCAGTTCCACATTTTGGATGGCGACGGTTTCAGTAATCTCGACCTCCAAATACTGCGGCGACACCTGAGTCGTCTCCAACACCTGTCGCACCGTCTGCACCAAATTCGTCTGCAAAAACTGGCGGGCCGACAAATTCACCGCCACCGCCACCGGTGGAAAACCCTGTTCCTGCCAACGGCGAATTTGTCGACAGGCCTCATAGAGGACCCATTCACCAATCGGCACAATTAAACCATTCTCCTCCGCCAGCGCAATAAATTCCTGAGGAGACACCCGGCCCAGGCGGGGCGAGTTCCAACGAATCAACGCCTCTAACCCCGACAATTTGCCAGTTTTAATCGATAACTTCGGCTGATAGAACAGCACAAACTCCTGTCGTTCGACGGCCAGATGCAATTCCCGTTCCAACAACAACAGATCATAGGTCGGATGTTCCAAACCCCCTTGATAAAACTGAAAACTCCCTCGTCCCGTGTCCTTAGCTCGGTGCAGCGCGATATCGGCATGTTTCATTAAGCTTGCTGCATCTTCTCCATCCTGGGGATAACCGGCGATGCCAATACTGCCACTGACGTAACAGGAATAGGGTTCAATATCAAAGGGTAACCCCAGCACTCCCAGCAGTCGCTGCGCCAGTCGTTCACAGGTTAAGCGATCCACCGGATGCCGTAACAGCAGCGTAAACTCATCCCCACCCCAACGCGATAAACTCGCCTGTTCTGGGAGTTCGGCCAAGATACGACGACTGACTAACTGCAACACTTCATCACCGAGATCATGGCCAAGAGTGTCATTGATTTTTTTAAAACAGTCAATATCGATAAAAAATACTGCCAGAGACTGACTCTGTTCTCGCGCGTCTCGTAGGGCGTTGGTCAGTTGTTGGCGAAATAAGAGGCGGTTGGGCAATCCGGTTAACGTATCGTACAGGGCCTGATAGTCAGCCGCGCCAATGGTGCGAGCATTCCACCAAATCACCGCTCCTAAGACAAAGACGCTGGCAATACTTAACAGAACTAAGGCCACTTCTCCGTCGTAGAGGCCAGCTCGTTTTCCCAACAGCACTAAGCCACAGCCAAGGGTGGGTAGGATCAGGGTTAAGCCAATCAAACGGCGAATCGTTGCACCGCCGGCGAGTTCACTCACGGTGATTCCCATACCACCGCGATCGGGGTAGCGGCCGAGAACCCCCAGGGAGAGAAGGATAAAGCCAATACCGGTATGTAGGGCCATCTCGGTAAACTGTCCCAAACCGTAAAAAGCGGTAATACCAAACAGATAGCCGAGACAGCCGAGTAGGGCAATGAGAAAGGTGATAATTCCCCAGAGTTGGGCGGCTCGATAGCGACGGAAGGCTTGATACGTGAGGGCGATGCCGATGCTGCAAAAGGCGATCGCCGCATTTAAGGCCATGCGCCCTGGAACGTAGGTGCCGACCGGATTGGGATCATCGGGCCAAATCACCTGATCCAGTCCCAGTCTGAGGTCTAAGGCATATTCGAGGATGGTGATCGTCCCAAGGGCCAAAACTAGCCCAGCGCCAGTCATCGTCAGAACCTTGAGTTGACGATGACTGGCTAGCAGCGCTCCTGCGGCCAAGGTTAGGCCAATGGCGGTATTGACTTTCATGGTCACCCAGAAGGGGAGGATACTTTTAAACAAGCCAATATCAAATACCCAACCGAGTAAGACAAGACCTCCTAAGCCAATGACGGCATAAGCACAAATCCGTGACCAACGTTTGAGATTGGCTACATATTGCGGATTTTTGGGCGTCTCAATGGCTAAGTCAATGTGAGACTGAAGTTGCAGCCGTTTCAGGAAGGGGTAGCTAAAGAAAGATACGAACACCGGAGTACCTTGGTGACTAGCATTGACGCTGGAATTGGATTGGTAATCGCTTTGCGTTTTCGCCGTCATAGTGGCTTGACCATTTCTTCACCATACAATTCAGCCTAACTTGTCAAGGATACAAGAGCGATTTACCCACCGCATGAGAGTGAGGAATGTTCTCTCGTTTTCTACTGTCTCTTGGTCTCGACGATGGATGCCCCTGTAAGCGCCAATGATAATACCACGATCCTCCTGAGCTTGATGGGGTCTAGGTTGCGATCGCCACTCCTGATTTTTTCGACCTGATTCTCTCTCTATTTAAACATTGATCTCCCCTCGCCCCTGCTATCCCCGACCCAGAGGAAACTTAGGCAGATTTGCTTTAATCCCGACAAAAAGCATCGGGATTATTTGACGAGACTTGACCCCCATGTTACGATTTCGATTCAGGTTGAGTTAAGACAAATAGAGACCCCCCCATGACCCAAGCCATCGAACGCCTCAAACAAGCTTCCACCACCGCTTTCACCGGACTAAAATGCAAGGAATGCGGCACTGAATACGAAGCCACCGCTAAACATGTCTGTGAAGAGTGCTTCGGGCCGCTGGAAGTGAAATATGATTACGATGTCTTGCGCCAAACCGTCAGCCGGGAGACCATCGAAGCCGGACCCCATTCCATTTGGCGTTACAAACCCTTCCTCCCAGTCGCCACGGATACCCCCATTGACGTAGGAACGGGCATGACACCGTTAGTCGAAGCCCATCGTCTGGCTCGTCGCTTGGGACTGAAAAAGCTTTATATTAAAAATGACGCGGTCAATATGCCCACCCTAAGTTTCAAGGATCGGGTGGTCTCAGTCGCCTTGACTCGCGCTCGTGAACTGGGCTTCTCTACCGTATCTTGTGCCAGTACCGGCAATTTAGCCAACTCCACAGCGGCGATCGCCGCCCATGCGGGTCTCGATTGCTGTGTCTTTATCCCCGCAGACTTAGAAGCCGGTAAAATCCTGGGAACCCTCATCTATAACCCGACTCTGATGGCCGTCAAGGGCAACTATGACCAAGTGAACCGCCTCTGTTCAGAAGTGGCCAACACCCAAGGCTGGGGATTTGTCAACATCAACCTGCGCCCCTATTATTCTGAAGGCTCGAAAACCCTAGGCTTTGAAGTGGCCGAACAACTCGGCTGGCAACTCCCGGATCATATTGTCGCCCCCCTCGCCTCGGGATCTCTATTTACGAAAATCTATAAAGGCTTCCGCGAATTTGTCGAAACCGGTTTAGTCGACGACAAAGCGGTTCGCTTCAGTGGCGCCCAAGCCGAAGGCTGTTCTCCCATCGCCACAGCCTATAAAGAAAAACGGGACTTCATCGCCCCGGTGAAACCCAACACCATTGCTAAATCCATCGCCATTGGTAATCCCGCCGATGGAATTTACGCCGTGGACATTGCCAACCAAACCAATGGCACCATTGAATCGGTCACCGATGCTGAAATCATCGACGGGATGAAGTTGTTGGCAGAAACCGAAGGCATTTTCACCGAAACCGCCGGCGGAACGACCATCGCCACCCTGAAAAAACTGGTGGAAGCGGGCAAAATTGACCCTGATGAGGTAACGGTGGTTTATATCACGGGTAATGGCCTGAAAACCCAAGAGGCGGTTCAAGGCTATATTGGTGAACCCCTCACGATTGAGCCGAAACTGGATTCCTTTGAGCGAGCGTTGGAGCGTTCTCATACTCTCAATCGTCTGGAATGGCAGCAAGTTTTGGTTTAGTTTTGTGATTTTTTCCTTTGTTTTGAGTTATTTTGAGTTATTTTGAGTCCTTATGTCTGTCACCGTTTTGATTCCCACTCCACTGCAAAAGTTCACCGGCGATCGCGCCAAAATTGACTGTGACGCCGGCAGTATTTCCGAGTTAATTGAGGCTCTCGAAGGCTCTTGTCCAGGGATTAAAGCCCGTCTGTGTGATGAACAGGGCAAACCCCGCCGCTTCCTGAATTTCTACGTTAATAGCGAGGATATTCGCTTTCTGCAAAACACTGAAACCACGCTCAATGATGGTGATGAAGTGAGCATTGTTCCGGCGGTGGCTGGAGGTTGAGGGGTCGTGAATCCTTGAGTTTGAGATGTTGATCAAAAATCGGGGTGTACTGTTGTGAGTACACCCCGATTTTTAATGCGTTAAATCAACGGTTAACGAGCTTGACAATTAAGCAGGAATGGCCGTTTCTTCTAAGAGTCCATCGTAGATTTGCGTTAGATGGTGGGCCACCCCCTCCCAACTGAACTCTTCTAAAACCCGTTGGCGAGAGGCTTGGCCGAGTTTATCGCGCCATCGGGGATTCGAGAGAATGCGATCGCAGGCGGCGGCGAAGGCCACCTCATCCTTTGCGGGGGCTAACAATCCCGTTTTTTCGTGCAGGATTGAGTATTGTAAGCCACCGACCGCACTGGCCACGATAGGCGTGGCGCAGGCCATAGCCTCAATGGCCACTAAGCCAAAGGGTTCATAGTGACTCGGAACCACACAGACATCGGCTGCTGCATAGTAAGCACTCATCAAGTCATCCTCAATGCGGCCGGGGAACTCAACCTGGCCGTCGAGGCCGAGTTCTTGCGTCAAGGCGACGAGGCGATCGCGTTCATCACCATCTTGATGGCCCGAGCGCGCCCCACCGCCGATGACCACCTTAAAATTCGGATCATGGCGGAACTGCGATCGGCCAGCGGCCCGAATCAGGGTTTCAATGCCCTTACGAGCATCGAAGCGTCCCACATAAAAGAGGCGTTTTTGTTCCGGGGGAATCTCAAGTAACTCCCGGGCCGCCGAGCGAGAAATCGAACCAAACCGATGCACATCCGTACCACAGGGAACCACTTGGATGTTACCCAAGGGGGTCACCCGCCGCATATCCTCGACTTCCTGAGGACTCGTAGCAATAATGCAATCGGCCGTTTCAATGCAATGTTTTTCCGTGGCCAAACGGGTTTGGGCGATCGTGGGAATATCTTGCACAGACCGATATTTCACGGAGCCGAGAGAATGATGAGTATGAATCTGGGCCAGGGATTGAGTCTGTCTCAGTTGCAGTCCCACCCAAGCCGAGAGCCAGTAGTTGGTGTGAACCAGGTGATAGTGTCGACCTGAATCCCGTTGATAGCGATGGAAGGCCTGAACAAACTCAGGTAGATAGTCAAAAATTAGATCCCGATGAACAAAGCGTTCTGCCCCTGCCCTGAGGCGAATCGTGCGACAATTGGGTCCATGTTGGACCACATCGGCCTGGCTGGGGTTCGTGCGGCGGGTGAACATATCCACCTGCCAGCCTAAATCGGCTAAAGCTTCACCGACATGGCGAACATAGACATTTTGTCCTCCAGCTTCTTCCTTACCAATTTCGATCGCCGGATCGCCATGAACCGAGATTAAGGCAATAGACTGTAGAGAAGCCATAGATGGAATTCCTTGTAAAACGCGACAGCAACTCAGCCTTAAATTAGGGGTTGCAGGCCTGTTCAGAGAACATGACTGATGCATGATGAATCAGGCTGAGTCTAAGGGTTAGAGTTAGAGGGAAAGGTCAGTGGTTCGGGGTCAATTCTAAAGAGATTTCCGTCAGTGCGATCGCCGCAGGAGCGATCGCACCATCAATCCCACTGATTCTAGCATTTTCAGGTCTTTGAAACTGTTTTCAGAGAACCACCGAGAGAAGTGGCACGACCCCCCATTCCGACTAAACCAAAGCCAGAACCCGTCCCGTCAAACTAAAGGGACGAACCTCCGAGATTTCCACAGACACAGTTTTCCCTTTCAACTCCTCTAAATTCCCCTCAAAGAAGGTTAAGCGGTTGCCCCGTGTTCGTCCCATAACTTGAGTGGGATCTTTGGGGTTTTGTTCCTCAACTAACACTTCCTCAACACGATTAGCGTAACGTTGGGAGCGTTCAGCCGCTTTGAGGCTAACCAAGTGATTCAGCCGTTGTAGGCGGTCTTGTTTCACCTCATCACTCAGTTGATTCTCCCAGTCAGCGGCGGGGGTTCCCGGCCGGGGGGAGTAAGCGGCCGTATTGAGGATATCGAAACCAATATCGGCGGTTAAATCCAGGGTTTTCTGGAACTGTTCTTCCGTTTCGCCGGGAAAGCCGACAATGGCATCAGCACTAATAGCAGCATCGGGCATATACTGGCGAATTTTGTCGATAATGCGGCGATATTTCTCATGGGTATAGCCCCGGGCCATCGCTTTGAGAATATCGTTATCACCCGATTGGAAGGGAATATGGAAATGTTCGCAGACTTTGGGCAGTTCCTGACAAGCGCGAATTAGCCGTTCGGTGAAGTAGCGGGGGTGACTGGTGGCGAAGCGGATGCGTTCGATTCCCGGCACATCATGGACGAAGTACAACAAATCCGTCAGGGTATGGAGATGTCGTCCTTCGGGGGTACTACCGGGGAGATCTCGGCCATAGGCATCGATATTTTGCCCGAGGAGGGTCACTTCCTTATAGCCTTGTCGTCCGAGTTCCTCCATTTCGGCGCGAATCGCCTCCGGGGTGCGGGACTGTTCCACACCGCGCACATTGGGAACCACGCAATAGGTGCAGCGTTCGTTGCAACCGTAAATCACATTCACCCAAGCACTCACGGCGCTATCGCGGCGAGGTTTGGTGATGTCCTCCATAATATGCACCGGTTCCGTGGCCACCACTTGGCTACCGGAGAAGACTTGTTCGAGGAGATCTCCGAGGCGATTGGCGTGTTGCGGTCCCATCACCAAGTCCAGTTCAGGAACCCGTCGCAGCAGGGATTCTCCTTCCTGCTGGGCCACGCAACCCGCGACAGCGAGGATGAGGTTGGGGTCATTTTGTTTGCGTTTGGCTTGACGGCCGAGGTAGGAATAGACCTTTTGTTCAGCGTTGTCGCGGATGGTGCAGGTGTTGTAGAGGACGAGGTCAGCGCTGTTGGGGTCGTCGGTGGATTGGAAATTCAGGGTTTCGAGAATCCCGGCCATCCGTTCCGAGTCAGCTTTGTTCATCTGACAGCCGAAGGTGGTGATGTGGTAACGACGAGGGGTAACGGTCATAGGTATCTGTTGGCGCTTAGATGTTCAGGACTGTTCAGGGAATCCCTATTTTAGCGAGTTGGGGGGGCGATCGCCCCTTGAACTTCCGCTGACCCCAGTTTCTGGGGCTAAGACTTACGTGCTATTACGGAGTTATTAGCCGTATTTTTACGGATACACGTCGATAGTCCGTTGAGCTTTATCAAATCTTTGCAATTAAATTCCGGAATCCTTAGGAAATCGCCAAGGCCTGGGTTATAAAGTGTAGAGGCATGGCTTTGCCCCAGCGCGATCAGCCATCCGGGTGTCATCCAGTCCGATTGAATACGATGTCTCTGCCGTAGACATCACGTGAGAGTTCATCACTCGTCTGGAAGCGTCTCCCCCATGAGGGAGCTTTTTTAGGCATTTCTTCAGTTGGCTCGACCTTAATCATTATTTTCTCAGACCGCCCAGGAGATTCCCCTTGAATCTAGGGAGCCAGCCTCAGCATAAACACCCAGCATCTTTTAGACCCATCATGAATCTGCACTACCCATATCGTCCCCTGCTTGTCCTTGACGCTGCCATTGAGGCACCTGAACAGTTACGCAAAGGGGTCATCGACGCGGCCCAAGTCCTACAACTTGATGCCCAGCGTCATGGACTTGAGCAGATTTCCGAGTATCTTGAGCAGCATCGGGGCATCACGAGCCTGCATCTGATGGCTCATGGACAGCCGGGGGGGGTGCAGTTGGGTCAGACCTGGTTAACCTCGCAGAACCTTGACCAATGGGGCGATCGCCTCCGTCAATGGTCCCAGTTCCTCTCTCCTCAAGGGTCCGTGGTTCTCTACGGCTGTCGCACCGGCGCCGGAACTCTGGGACAGACCTTTCTGACGCATCTCCATCGCCTGCTGGGGGTCACCCTTGCCGCATCGAGTCACGTCGTGGGTCAGGGACAGTGGCACTTTGACCGCATCCTCAGGCCAAAATCTAGCCAAGAGTGTGCCGAAACCAGCGCCAGGGGCCTCGATGCGCTCTGGCTGCCTTTCCACCCCAACACCCTAGCGACCTATCCCGGTCGCTTTAATACTCCCAACTTCTTTTATGCCAGTGGGGGAGAGGATAACGACGAATTATTTTTAGTCAACCCCACCAATGCTGAACGGGAACCCATTGGTCAACTGGCTGATAGCGCCTTTGCCTTATCTCGCAACAGTGATGGGGATTTATTTTATACCGACACAAATACCGTAGACGACGGGATTACCGTCTATAAATTCGACTTTGAGACCGGAAACAATCAGGAGATTGGAAGCTTTAACCCTACAACTCGAGGAGATGATGATCCAATCTCAGGCGACCTAAGCAACAACAATGATCGGATTGTCAAATTAGGGCAATCCCAAGATGGACGCATCTACGGCATGGGCTTCAGGAACCGGGTTCTCTATGCCATTGACCCTGATAACGTCACCGATGGTGAAGTCGGTGTTCAAGAGATCGGTATTACTGGAATTGGTCGCGGTGGTGGTGACATCGCCTTTGACCCAGACAATGAGAATGTTTTCTTCATCACGGCTCGCCAAGGCTCGTCGAATGATTACGAACTCTACCGGGTGGAGTTATCCTTCGATGCTGACAATCAGATCAGCAGCGCCACTGGACAACAAGTTGGCATTATCCTCAATGAGGACGAGGAGGCGATCAATGGACGTGCAGGCGCCTTAGGCTTTGGAGCTGACAATAATCTCTACTTCAACGCCGAGTCAGTCATGTACCGCTTAGACCGTGAGCAGCTCTCGGCCCGAGGTACGGACAACTTGCCAGCGGTGAGAATTGGAGATATCGGTGAGCCTATCTCAGACTTCGCCAGCCTACCACAAGCCTCCGTAGCCTTGAATGTGACGGTGGAGAAGGATGCCGACGCTGAGTCGGTTAATGCTGGCGGAACCGTTAATTACGAAGTCACCATTGAAAACCAGGGCATCACCGACCCCAAGACGAATCAAATTAGCGACGGAACCATCCCCGACATCCAAGTCTCAGACCCTCTCCCCGATGGTATTGAGAGTTTTAGCTGGACGCGCCAGATTCTCAATGCTGATGGTGACGTGGTGAGTAGCACCAGTGGCAGCGGCCCACTGTCCGATACCTTCGACCTAGAAGCCAATCAACGGGCGGTGTACCAAGTCGAAGCCACCGTCAGCAGTTTACCCAGCGGTGATTCAATTCAAAATACGGCTAGGGTCCGAGTGCCTGGATTTGGGATCGTTGACCCCAATAATTCCGATCGCCTCCTCCCGGAAGTCACCGCAACAGATTCGATTGAGATTGGCAACCAACCCCCAGAAGTTGATGATGGCTTAGTCACAACTCCCCCCGGTGAAGTCACGGCGGTCGATGTCCTATTTGGCAGCGACGATGGAACCATCGAACGGTACGTCATCGACACCATCCCCGAGGGCGGTGTGTTGCGAGTCAATGGTCGAGAAATCGGTCGGGGGGATAGCATCAGTGCCGATGAGTTAGATCAGTTGGTGTTTGATGCCAACGATAACTTCGATGGGTCCAGCTTTACCTATCGGGCCATTGATAACCAAGGAGAAGCCTCAGAACCGGGAGAGATTACCCTCAACAGTCCGCCTCAGGTCACCGGAGGCGAAGAAGATGTGCCACCCGGGGCCGTCACCAACCTCTCCGACGATCTCTTCAGCGGCGAGGATCCCGATGGAACCATCAATCGCTACAAAATTACTGAACTGCCGCCGGCCAGCCAAGGCACGCTCTTTATCGGAGATCCCGAACGAGGGGGAGAAGAAGTGGCTGAAGGGGAAACTCTAACCCCCGACCAACTCGAGCGCCTGTTCTTCCGAGCCGAACCGGGATTCACCGGCACCACATTCGGGTTTCGCGCCATTGACAACCAAGGGGCCGAATCCCCAACGGCGGAGGTGACCTTAGGGACGGCCAACGCACCGCCGGACACCGAGGATGTGTTACAGGTTATCGAACCCGGTGAACCGGTCACCCTCAACGGACTCGGCGGAACGGATATTGAAAGCGATGACGGGGATCTCGAATATCGGATTGATGAGTTACCCGGCGAGGGAACCCTAACCCTCGATGGAGAAGAGATCAGTGCCGGTGCTGTGCTAACGCCGGATGAACTGGCTCGCTTGCAATTTAGCTTCCCCGAAGGATTTACCGGCAACACCAGCTTTACCTATGTTGCCATTGACGAAACCGGTGCAGAAGACCCGACCCCAGGCACCGTCTTCCTGAAAACTGAGGGCAGCAACATCCCCCCAGAAACCGAAGAGACGACCGTTGAAGTTCCTCCGAACACCTTTGGAGGAGTCAATGAAATTCCACCGGGGGTGGCGACTCGTTTAACCGGCTTAGGGGGCAACGATCCCGATGGAGAGATTGACGAGTTTCGGATTACTCGCGCACCGGGGAATGGAACCCTATTCCTGGGAGATCCGGCCGATGGCGGTCGGGCCTTGGGGACAGACGACACGATTCCGGCTAACCGCATCGATGATGTCTTCTTCCTACCCAACGATAACTTCAACGGCAGTGACTTCACCTATGCGGCGATCGACAATGAATCCGAAGAAGATCCCACCCCGGCTGAAGTGACCTTAGAAGTGGGTAATCGTTTCCCAGACACAGACAATGTGACCAATCCTGTGCCAGATCCGGGTGAGGTGATTCGTCTCTCGGGACTCGGCGGGAGTGATGATGATGGCAACATTAGTGGTTTCGTCATCAACACGCTCCCCAATCGAGGCACTCTCTTCCTGGGTCGTCCTGGCGCCGGAGGGGTTGCGGTGGAAGAAGGGCAAATCCTGACTCCTGATGAATTGAGTCGCCTCTTCTTAGATGTGGGAGATGGCAGCGGGGATATTCGCTTTACCTATTCGGCCATTGATAATCTCGGGGCCATTGACCCCATTCCTGGCGAAGTTCGTTTTACCAACCAGACCACCTCTCCTGGCGATGAGGATGAGGATGAGGATGAGGACGATGATCCCGATATTGGTGGAGATCCTTCTCCCTCTCCGACTCCCTCTCCGGACCCGGACCCCGACCCGGACCCCGAGCCGGAAGAAGACTTCGACTCCCTCTGTCCCCCGAAACCGGAGAAACCCGAGATTCCTGAGTTAGCGGAGTTGCCGGAGGTCAACAGGCAGATGCCTGACCCCTTGCCGGCGTTGCAGGCCGATGGCTTGGAACAACTCGACAGCGTCGAAGTCCCTGATCGTACCGCCGATACGATCGCCACCGGGGAATCTGAAAACGACGACATTCGCGGCGGTCTCGGCGATGACCAACTGCGAGGTTCAGATGGCGATGATTTGATTGTCACCGGTGGCGGAAACAACGCTCTAGCGGGCAATAAGGGGAATGATACTCTTCTCGGTCATCTGGGGGCAGATACCCTCAATGGTGGCCAGGATAGTGACCTGATTTTGGCTCGCGGTGGCAATAACGTCATTTGGGGCGATCGCGGCGACGATACCATCTCCGGCGGCCCCGGCAACGACATCATTGGCGGTGGTCCCCAAAACCGCACCCCTGATTTTGAAGGCAGTGATGACCTGATTTATGGCGATGGTGGCAATGACACCATCTTTGGCAACTTGGGCCAGAACAGCCTCTCGGGTGGCGATGGTACAGACCTGATCTTTGGTGGCCAAGGGGATGACCTGATTTATGGCGATGCTGGTAGCGACACCCTCAAAGGGGAGTTTGGCAACGATACCCTCATTGGCAGTCCCGACACCATCGAACCGGCCGATGAAGACATTGCCAATGAAGATATCCTCACCGATGCAGAGGCATTCACGCCTCAAGAGCTAACTTTCGAGTTCTTGGCAGGGTTAGAAGACCCCGAAGAGGCCGCAGAAGAGCAGGATGCAGAGGAGCAGGATGCAGAAGAGCAGGATGCAGAACCGACTCCTGAACCGACTCCTGAACCGACTCCTGAACCGACTCCTGACCCCGAACCCACCCCGGACCCCATCAGCACCGGAGATCTCCTCTCGGGTAATAACGGCGAAGATGTCCTCTTTGGCGGAGCGGGCAATGATAGCCTGTTTGGGGGCAATGACAACGACTGGCTCGATGGCGGGTCTGGCGATGACCTTCTGTTCGGCGATCGCGGCGCTGACACCCTCTACGGCAACCAGGGCAACAATACCCTCGTCGGCGGTTCCCTGAACCCCGCCATGATCGACGAAGATGGCCCCGATCTCCTCTATGGCGGCATTGGCAATGATCTGATTCTCGGCAACCGAGGCGATGACACCATCTCCACCGGCAATGGTAATAACCTGGCCTTCGGGGGACAAGATGACGACCTCATGTATGGGGGTCAGGGGTCGGATAGCCTCAAAGGGGAGTTTGGCGATGATACCCTCCTCGGCAGTCCCCGCAGTCTCTCGGCGGAAGCGGCCGTCAGCAACTTCCTCAGCGGGAACAAGGGCAATGATCTGCTCCTCGCGGGTCATGGGGGTGATAGTCTCTATGGCGGCGATGGGGAAGACCTCATCTTCGGCGGCGATGGTGAGGACTTGATTTTTGGCGATCGCGGCGACGATACCATTCGTGGCGGTTCGGGCAACGATACCCTCGTCGCCGCCAACGGCAATCCCCTCGTTCGGGAGAATGATGGTGATAACCTCATCTTCACCGGCGGCGGCCAAGACCTAGTGTTCGGCGGTTCGGGCAATGATAGCCTCGTTGGCGAAGACGGGGAAGACACCATTCGCGCCGGCCGTGGCAATGACATCGTTTGGGGAGGCAACAATGATGACCTCCTCTTTGGCGGTCATGGTGACGATACTCTCTGTGGAGGCGGCGGCAATGATACCCTCGTCGCCGGGAACGGCAACCCCAACGACCCCGCCACGGGCGATAATCTCCTCATTGGCGCGGCGGGGAATAACGTCATGTTCGGTAATGGTGGCCAAGATACCTTCCAAGGGGGGTTAGGCGACGACACCATCTTTGGCGGGAGTGGTGATGTCATTGTCTTTGGCGAACGGGGCAATAACGTCATCTTCGGTCAACGGGGCAATGATACCCTGGCCGGCGGTAATGACAGTTCTCTGGTTCACGGTGGCCAGGGCAATGATGTCCTCTTTGGTAATGCCGGCAATAACACCCTCTATGGCGGCCAAGGCGACGACACTCTCTATAGTGGTCGGGGGAATTCCCGCCTCTATGGCGATGAGGGCGATGACCTCCTGTTTGGACAACGGGGCAACGATACCCTCATCGGCGGCGGCGGTCAAAATGGCTTTGCTATCAGTAATGAGGTAGAAAATAACCTGATCCTTGACTTCGATCTAACTCAGGATGCCTTTGTTCTCTTTGACGGCATCACGCGGGAGCAATTGAACTTTGTCAGTCGTGACGGTGATGCTACCCTCGAGCGCGATGGACGAACCCTAGCCATCTTGGTGGATATTGACATCGACCAAGTCGGTCAGATCAACTTCCTCGAGAACGCCTCTAGTCAGTCCTCGGGATAAGTCCTCGATTCCTGGAAATCAGGGACCGATCGCGGCAACAACTGCCACAGGGATGCGATCAGGCGATCGCCGATCTGTTAGATTGAATGGCGAACAGCAATCGGTGTACTGACGGATGGGTTATCTAATTGCCACAACAAATATGAAAGGCGGTGTGGGGAAAACCACCCTCACCGTCAATATGGCCGCGTGTTTAGCCAAAGAACACCGCCAACGTGTGCTGGTGGTGGATCTCGATCCCCAAGTCAGTGCCACCTTGTCCCTGATGTCCCCCACGGATTTCGCCAAAATCCGCAAAGACAAAGGAACCCTCAAACATCTCCTACAAAAAGCCATCACCGGCGATCTCGCCGAAAGTCCCGTTCGGGACATCATTCGTCCCTATGGCGGCAACCTGCAAGGGATTGATGTCCTTCCCGGAGACATCGACCTCTATAACGACTTCCTTGTCTCCGAAGTCCTCTATCGCAAAGCCATTCGTAACCCAGAACGGAACTTCGAGGGAGTCTGGAATACCTTTGAAGACTCCCTAATGCGCGGGATTCTCAAACCGGTTGTCGATGACTATGACTTCATCCTCCTCGACTGCGCCCCGAGTTACAACCTCGTCACCCGCAGTAGCCTCGTCTGTAGCGACTTCTACCTCATTCCCGCTAAACCCGAACCTCTGTCCTACATTGGAATGCAGCTTCTCGAACGGCAGGTGAAAAAGCTCATTGAAATTCATCAAATCGAGAAAAAAGTCCAAACCCAACTGATTGGCATTGTCTTTACCATGTCTCGCAGTATCTTGGCCGGACGCTACTACAAACAAGTGATGAAGCGGGTTCGTCAGGAGTTTAACGAAGCTCAAATCTTTAAAACCTCAATTCCCATGGATGTGAGTGTCTCGCGGGCCGTCGATAGCTTCAAACCCGTTGTCCTCAGTGATCCCAACTCGGCCGGTTCCAAGGCCTTCCGAACGGTCACCAACGAACTCTTGCAAAAGTTACAAACCTTGACACCCGCTGCCCGCACGGTCCGGTTATCCAAATTAGAATGAAAGCAAGGTCGGACGGCTCCTGTCCCTGTAAGGGAGTCTACCGTTGTTTTTGCCCAACTTCCCAAATCCCATGAACGCCAATCGGCTCCTACTGATCTCATTTTGCACTCTACTCGTGAGCCTTTCTCCGAGTCTGGCTCGACAGGCTCAGGGATGGTCTCCTCGCTCAAACACCCTTGCGCAAGTCTCAACCCCAACCGCCTGGCAAACGTTTCAATCGACTGAAGGGCGGTTTGAGGTCATGGTACCGAAGCCGCCAGAACGGATGCAGCAGAGGGTGGATTTACCGGGAGATTCAATTTCCTTATATGCCTTTGCCTCTGAGGATACCTCGGCGGACTATTTGATTAGTTATGCCGATTACCCTCAAGAGTTTATCAGCCGCATCGGTGAACCCTCAGAGTTCCTTGATGCGGTGAAAGAGGGATTTCTTGGCGGAATTGAGGCGCAGGATGTGGTGACACAGTCCCGCCGTCTACAGGGCTATCCTGGCTTAGTGGTCGAATATATGACCCCCGATGGTGCTTCTGGCTATGCTCATTTCTATCTGGTGAATGACCGACTTTATCAAGTTATGGTCACCTCTCAAAGGAGCGATTCCGACAACTGGCAGGAGAACGCTCAACGCTTTTTAACCTCGTTTAATTTACGTTAGCGTATCGGTAAAAGACGGGTTGGGTGGGCAATGTATTCCATGAAGCTCCGTTTACACTCCGTTTCGCCCACCCGAGATTTAAACAAACTTCTGGAATTGCCCAGCACCCTCCTCAGCACCCTCCTCAGCACCCTCCTCAGCAACGTTTGGGGTATTCTTTGAGGTAGAACCCAATTGACATGCGGGTAATTCGATGATAAACCGGGTTCCTGAAGGTGAATGGGGTTGACAGTAAAATGCCCCTTGATGTTGATCAACAATGATCTGATAGGCATTCGATAACCCTAACCCGGTTCCCTTGCCAATGGGTTTGGTGGTAAAGAAGGGGTCAAAGACTCGTTCGACTAACTCATTGGGGATTCCCAGACCATTATCGATGATTTTAATACGCACGATCGCCCCCTCACTCGCCCCCTCACTCGCCCTTTCATCACCCGACTCAGATGCCAAAAAATCCGTCGTTACCCGTAATTCTGGCTTAAAGGTTTGGTCTTTTTTCAATCGTTCTTCTAAGGTATCAATAGCGTTATTGAGGATATTAAAGAGAGCCTGATTGAGTTGTCCCGGATAACAGGCAATGGGGGGAAGATCTGCCAACTGTTTGACCACTTCAATCGACGATCGCGAGGCCGCTTGAGAGAGACGAGCCTGAATCATGGTTAGAGTACTCTCGATACTGGCGTTAATATCGGCGACTTTCCAATCCGCCTCATCCAAGCGAGAGAAATTCCGTAGAGAGAGGACAATATCACGAATGCGATCGGCTCCCACCGTCATCGAATCCAACAATTGCGGGAAATCTTCCCGGACAAAGTCCAAATCTAACGCCTCTAGGAGATCGGCGATCGCCTCATGGGTTTCCGGGTAATAGGTCTGATAAAGACTAATCAACTCCAACAACTGCTCACTATATTCACGAGCATGGTCGATATTGCCGTAAATAAAGCTAATGGGATTATTGATCTCATGGGCCAGACCCCCAACCATTTGTCCTAATGACGCCATTTTTTCGGATTGCACGAGTTTTGCCTGAGTTTGTTGTAGGGTTTGCAGAGTTTGATGGAGTGTGTCGGCTTTCTTGCGTTCGGCGGCTTCAGAATTCCGCAAAGCGGCTTCAATCTGACGGCGTTCCTCCAATTCATTTTTGAGGGATGTAATCAGATTATGTTGACGCAAGGCGATACCTAACTGCACCGTCAATTGTTGCAACACCTCCAATTCTGGCTTGGGCCAGGGCCGTGTCTGCTGACACGAATGAGCAATTAACAGGCCCCACAATTCCGGTTCATCGTCAAAGGAGTGAGGATGCCACAGCAGCGGTAAAACTAAATTGGCTTTAACCTGAATCCTGTTCAGCAAGGCTTTGTGACAGTCCGGGAGGTCACTGGTGGCCAGGTTCTCGATGCCTCGGATGCGTCCCCGTCGGTAGCGTTGGACATAGTCATGACGGAAACAGTCATCCTCGAAATGTTCACCGAGAATCGCCAAATCTGGGTCTGAAACCGACTCAACAATCACATCGCCACTCCAGTCCGGTTGAAAGCGGTAAATCACAACTCGCTCGACGTTGAGGAAGTCTCGAACCTCGTTGACGATCACTTGCATCACTTCATCGAAATCGACGGAGGACCAGACTCGCTCTAAGGTTTTAGCCACCAGTTGAATGCGTTGAATCTGTTGTTCTAATTGAAATTTTGCCAGTTTTTGTTCAGTAATATCGATCGCCACCCCATACAGTTGAACCACCTCACCCGAAGGACTCCGTTCGGCTTCTCCTTTGATGTCTAAATAGCGAACTTCCCCGTCAGGAAACTGAAGACGATGTTCGAGGTGTAGGGATTGGCCACTGTGGAGGAGTTGGTGTTGGGCCTGCCACCAGGCGGCGCGATCGCTTGGATGGATCGTCTTGAGAAAGTCTTTGAGGCTCAAGGGGCGATCGCCGGTATCCTCCAAGCGATAGATGTGGCGAATCTCCTCAGAGGCGTGAATTTCACCACGGTTAGGGTCATAATCAATACTGCCAATATGGGCAATGCGCTGCGCCTCTTGCAATTGGGCCTGGCTCGCTTCGAGTTCAGCGGTGCGGGCCTCAACTCGCGCTTCTAAGCGTTGATTCGTCTGTCGCAGTTCTTCCTCAATGTCTCGGCGACGCTCAATTTCGGCTTGCAAAATTGAATTGACCATTTCCAACTGTTGCGGGGTTTTCAGGGACAGAAACTGAGGCAAGAGCGTCACCATAGACACAGCCGTATAGCAGGACACCACGGCGGTCATAGCCCGTTCAACCCCCGACAGCCAATAGGCGGGATGCCAGAGGGTCCAGATATCCATTAGATGTCCAATACCGCAGCAGACAATAAAAGTGCCAAACAGGTAAAACACACCTAGGAAGGGAACATCTCGACGTTGGGAAACGAAATAAATCAAGAGTATTGGAATTGAGAAATAAGCTAAGGCAATCAGCGCGTCACTGGTAACATGGAGACCGACTAGGGGCGTTTGCCAGAGGTAACAATGACCATGAGGCATATAGCTCTGGTCGGGAGAAAAAATGGTTTGAATAAGTTGCTTGACAACATCCCACATTTGGCTTATGAATTGGCTGATTGAACAATAGACAAGGACAGGATAAACCCCGATCAACCGAGTCAGAGTTGGAGTGTTGGGTGAACCCTTGGCGTTCAGTTTCTGAGATTAGGTCTGTGATCCCGACCCTCTGATCATTCTAAACCCTACCAAAATCAAAGAAAATCAACTCGGGTCATCAACTCCGTCTATCTCCCGGATAGACGGAGTTGATGATCGTCCACGTCTTCCTTAACCTCCCCCTTTCAGCCTCGATTCTAATGACTGATATCCATGACGAGTTTGCCCCGAGAGGAGGTCTGAACCCGATTGTTTAATAGGTGATAGACCTCCGAGAACCGATAGGGTATCTTGAGGAGGCTCGTTGGCGGTTGAGGGCGATCGCTGTCAGGATCGTGTTCTTGATTCAGCTTAGAACCGGGATCGGGTTGCCGATCAAGATTGGCGTCAGGTTGAGGCGGCGGCGTCAGCCGAGTCGCCGAGGATGGGGTGTTATTTGGGCCGCAATAGCGATGACGGATTGAAGGTCGGTGCTGCCAGTGCGTCGCGATGAGAGTCTCTAACGTAAACCTCAATTGACGCCGGTGACAACCTCCGTCCATCTCAGATACTCGTCGAGACCTCTTGAGTGATTCTCTTGCCAGAACTGCCCGAAAAACTGTTACCATAGTTTACAAAAACAATTTTATTCGCTATTATAAACAAGTCAAAAACCGTTAACCAGTGACAATATCAACTTAAGCCAGGAACTTAATCTATTTCATATCTGATGTTATCGTTGTTAGTTAATCAACGATCTTGCGACTTAACCCATGATGTTGCCAATCAATCGTCCTTAATCTCGCACCTGTAATGCCATTAATGCCAGAACCTAGAGGGGTTTCGAGTCGAGAGATAAGACCTAACGGTAACGTATCTTAATCAAAAGCCCGGACTCAAGATAAGTAACACTTGTTAGAATAGAGAATGGCCTCCGGAGCATTCCAGACAAAAAACGACATCTTTGAGGACCTATCATGGTGGAACGATCGCATCCCAACAAACGGAGACGGGGCTTAATTCTTAGCTCCCAGGGCTGGCAGCGGTTACAGGCAGCTGAGCATTTATCGAGCATTCAAGATAACCAGGGCAAGCCTTACACCCTCGAACAACTCGGAGAACGAACCGGATTAAGTTCCAACACCCTCACCAAACTCCGTCGTCGGCAAAAACCCGTTGACTGGCAAACCTTAGACTCCTATTTTGAGGCCTTCGACCTCAAAATGGGCAGCCCGGATGTCATCAACCCGGAGCAAAATTCCCCAGAAACTGACCTAGCCGCTTTACAACAAGCGCCGCTCAAAGGACAATTACCGGTGGACTCGCCCTTTTACATTTACCGTGGCGAGATCGAGGAACTGTGCGCCCAAGAAATCCTCAAACCCGGAGCGCTGATTCGCATCAAAGCCCCCCGTCAATTCGGGAAAACCTCGCTCATGGCGCAAACCCTCAGTCATGCCCGCGATCGCGGCCTGCGTACCTCCGTTGTTAACCTCCAGGGCTTAGATTGTCAAGTCATGCAGGACCCAGATCGGTTTTTGCAATGGTTCTGTGCCGTCGTCGCCAAAGACCTAGGTCTCCCCAACGAACTCACCAGTCGTTGGGATGACCTATTTGGCAGCAGTTACAGTTGCTCAGACTACTTTGAAACCTATCTACTGCCCGCCGCCGCAACCCCCTTGTTGCTGGTCATCGAAGAACTCGACGAACTCTTCGCCTACCCGGAAGTAGCCACAGACTTCTTTGGGATGTTGCGCTCCTGGTACGAACAAGGGCGTTACGGCCTCGAACAGCGTGCCATTTGGACCAACCTGCGGTTAGCCATTATCCACTCCACCGAAGTCTGGCTGCCCTTAACCTTGCATCAATCGCCCTTTAACGTGGGCTTACTGGTGGAATTACCGAACTTTAACCCAGTCCAAATTGAACAAATCACCAGCCGCTACGGTCTGAATCCCGGCGAGATCTACGCCCAGGCCATGTATGACCTCGTCGGTGGTCATCCTTACCTAACACAACTATGTTTGTTTTACCTGGCCCAAAAAGAGTTGAGCATCGAGGACTTATCCCGCGAGGCGATCGCCCATCATCCCATCTTCAACAGCTACCTGAGACGGCAACTGCAACTGATGGAACAAGAGCCGGGCTTACTCGACGCCATGCAACAGGTGGCCCGGAACCCCGCTGGCATTGAACTGCCTTATCAGAGTGCCTATCGTCTGCAAGGCCTCAGTGCCATTACCCTCAAAGAACGTCTGGCCGTCCCCAGTTGCGAACTCTATCGCCAATACTTTGCCGGTTGACATCCTCCTTCACCCTGGTCCGAGCCGATGACCCCGATTCCAACCCACCCCTCACCTCAAAGCCAGTTCAGCTATCAAGTGGGGGGGTCTCTCCCGCCTGAATCTCAAACCTATGTACGGCGACAGGCCGACGACCGGCTCTTTAACGCCCTGCTAGCGGGGGAATTTTGCTACGTCTTCAACTCCCGACAGATGGGCAAATCCAGCCTGCGGGTGCAAGTGATGGCTCAACTGCGGCAGGCGGGAGTGCAATGTGGCGCCTTGGATCTGACCGCCATTGGCACCCAACAGGTGAGCGTCGAACAATGGTATGCGGCGATCGCCGCCATTCTCAGCAAACAGTTCCAACTCGCCACCCCACTGCGACAATGGTGGCGCGATCGCCTCGACATCCCTCCAGCCGCGCGTCTGGGACAGTTTATCGAAGAGATTCTCCTAGAGCAAACCCAGACCCCCCTGGTGATTCTCATCGACGAAATCGATAGTATCCTGGCCCTCAAATTTGCCACCGACGACTTTTTCGCCCTGATTCGCACCTGCTATAACCTGCGCTCAGAATCCCCCGACTATCGCCGCTTAAGCTTCGCCCTCTTTGGCGTCACCACCCCCGGAGAACTCATCGCCGACAAAAACCGCACCCCCTTCAACATCGGACGCGGCATCTACCTCGACGGATTTCAAGCCCAAGAAGCCAGTCCCTTAGCCGCCGGACTGATGGGGATCGTCCCCCATCCCCAACAGGTCTTAGAGCGGATTCTCTATTGGACTGGGGGGCAACCCTTTCTCATGCAGAAACTCTGTAACCTGGTCGTCAGTCACTATAACAGCCAACAAGTCCCCGAAACCGATGACCCCAGCTGGATCGCAAACCTCATCGATATCTGTGTTCACAAACACATTTTGCATCACTGGGAAGCCCAAGACGAACCCGAACATCTCAAAACCATCCGCGATCGCCTCCTCTACGATGAACGGCGCGTGGGCCAACTCCTAACCCTGTATCGCCAAGTCTGGCTGGCCGAACAATCGCGTTCCCCACATCATCCCATCCCCGCCAACGAATCCTCCACCCAAACCGAACTACTCCTGTCGGGAGTCGTCGAGAAACGCGACAGTTACCTACGAGTCAAAAACCCCATCTACGAAAAAGTCTTTGACCTAGTGTGGATTGACTACCAACTCGACCACCTGCGCCCCTACGCCCCACTCCTCAACGCCTGGGTCGACTCCAACTATCAAGATCACTCGCGACTGCTGCGGGGTCAAGCCCTACGAGAAGCCCTCGACTGGACCCAACGCAAAAGCCTCGGCGATCTCGACTATCGCTATCTCACCGCCAGCCAAGACCTCGAACAACGAGAAATCCAACAAAACCTCAAATTTGAACGACAAGAAATCCAACACAAACTCGAACGAGAACGCCTGGCCGAAGCCCAACGACTCCTCGACCTGCAAAAGCATAACGTGCGTCGTCAACGGCAGTTTCTCGCGGTCTTAATCGTTGCCTTGATTGGGGCGATCGGTCTCGGGAGCGTTACCTTCCGGGCCTATCAACGAGCTTCCCTGAGCCAAGTCAGAGCCATCATAGCCGCCTCCAGGGGCAGTTACGCCTCTAACCAACGGCTCGATGCCCTCGTGCAAGCCCTGCAAGCCCGGCATAATTTCAAGCGGTTACGGTTTATCAACGCTGATATTCGCCGAGAACTGGACCAGGACAGCCGCCAAACCCTAGAACAAGCCATCCAGGGCAACCATGAATTTAATCGACGGCAAGCCCATACCGGGGGAGCCTTAGGGGTGGACTTCAGCCCCGACGGGCAACTCATTGCCAGTTCCGGTGCCGACACAACCGTCAAAATTTGGCGACGGGATGGAACCCTAATGCAGACCCTGCCCCAAGAGGCGACCGTCTATAGCATCAGCTTTAGCCCCGATAGTCAATTTTTAGCCGTACCCACCCTCAATGGTGCGATTCATATTTGGTCGGTCGATGGCCATTTAGAGACGACCCTCAGCGGCCATGACGCGGCGGTCTGGTCTGTGTCCTGGAGTCCTGATGGTCAGCAACTCATCTCAGCCAGCAGTGATCTAACCCTCAAGGTTTGGTCTGCGACGGGAACTCTCCTGCAAACCTTAACGGGTCATGAGGCGGCCGTGTGGCGAACGGCCTTTAGTCCCGAGGGAGGGGAATTTGCCTCCGTCAGCGTCGATGGAAGTATCAAACGTTGGCAACGGGATGGAACCTTACTCAGCAGCTTTCAAGAGGGTGAGAGTTCGGCGTGGTCTGTTGTCTATACTCCCGATGGAGAGCGTTTGATCTCGGGCCATGGCGACAATCAAGTGCGGGTGTGGAGTCGCGAGGGTCAGTTATTGCAAACCCTAGAGGGTCATGAGGCTGAGGTGATTAGTATTGCGATCAGTCGTGATGGAGAGCGGCTCGTCTCAGGGTCTGCCGATAGTCAGTTACGAATTTGGTCGCGCCAGGGAACCTTATTGAGACCCCTACGGGGTCATGGAAGTACCGTCCGTGGGGTGGCGTTTAGTCCCGAAGGCACTCAGGTGGCCAGTGCTGGGGAAGATGGGTTTATGCGGCTGTGGCAAGTGGATAATGAGTTTGTGCAACCGCTCTACGGTCACCGTGAGGTGGTCTGGAATGTCGCCTACGCTCCCCCATCGTCGCCTCTCGTGTCTCAGTTTGCGACGGTGGCGAGGACGGAAGTCCGTCTTTGGGATGAGGCCGGTCGTCTGGTGAGGGAATTTAACGAGTTAGGGTCCCGAGAACTGTACAGTCTCACCTTTCATCCCAAACGAGA
>NZ_JAWOCL010000239.1:0-3640 GCF_046483825.1 Sodalinema sp. | reverse complement strand
TGAACCATTAGACTAGGCGAAGAAACCAAAACCGCATACCCATCTCGGTTGACACCTCCATGCACAAAATAGGTCTCGTTACTCAAACTCCCCACCACTTCTCCCGTTGAGACATTTCGGACATTAACCCAGCCATCAGGATCGCGGACTCGTACACAGGATAACCGTTGTGCGATCGCCGGCGTGGCGGAGAGTCCTAAACTCAGTAACGTCCCTAAAAGGATTGTTTTTCCGAACATTGTTCTACGTCCTTTAACCTATTTGGCTCTGATATCTCCAGCCTAGTCTCGCTGAAACCATAAAGCCGTCAAAAGATGTAAAAATTCAGTTTTTTTATTAAAAACACACAATTTATGACTGCCTGGTTAGGAAATCATGATTTAGGGAGGGTCACGAGGCTTAACGTAACGTAGCCGAGGGGGTTTGTTCCCCCGAGGGAGTATCCACTGGGGTCACCGTTCCGTCATGAATCGTCCAACAGGAATCAGCAATTTCCAAAAGTTCCCCCGCATCGTGAGTCACCACCAACAAACTCCAATCCTGCTTCAGTTGCTTGAGCAAATTCGCCAGTTGACGACGCATCGACCAATCTAACCCCGCCGTGGGTTCATCCAACAGCAACACTTGCGGTTGACGAATCAACTGCACCGCCAACGCCAGCCGTCGCTGCTGGCCACCGCTGAGATCCTGAGGAGAACCATAGAGGGACAGATGGCCCAACCCCACGGATTCTAGGGCCTGTTTAACCCGTTCTGAGCCAATTTCAGGATGACCCAGGCGCAACTCTTCGAGGATGGTTCCGCCGCAAAAATGCCGTTCGGGGAACTGAAACACCAACCCCACCAGTTGGCGTAGTTGTTCCGGGAGGAGTTCGCGATCGCGCCATGTCACCTGGCCCGACGTCGGTTCGGCTAATCCCGCCAAAATCTCCAACAAGGTGGTTTTCCCGGAACCACTCGGCCCGACAATCAATCCCAATTGCTGAGGCGATAACTCTAAATTGAGGGATTTGAGAATTTCCGTCGGACTGGCGGGGGGATGATAGCTGAGATTCGTCAGATGTAGCATAGGAGCGGTAATTTAAGCGTCCTGGGGTTGTCGCTGCTGACGACGGATGGCATACTCGCGAAAGCGATCCATATCCGCCTGAATCGTTGATTCCACCACGCGCCCGACAAACAGGTTATCCATAATCTTTCCTAGGATACCCGGAATCCCGTAGGCCACCGTCAGGCGGACAATACTCGAACCGTGGCGATCGTAAAAGCGCACGGCCCCGCGATTGGGTAAGCCATCAACGGACTCCCATTGAATAATCTGTTGCGGAATCAGCCGCACAATCCGCGATAGCCAGGTAAACTCAAAGGCTCCCGACGCCAGTTTCCAGCGGGATAAATCTGGGTCATGCTCCAAAATCGAGACGGATTCAATCCATTTCATCCATTGAGGCATCTGCTCTAAATCTGACCATAACTGCCAGGCTGCCTCAATCGTAATCGGGACTTCAACTTGTACGCTATGTTCTAACCAATCTGTCATTGGGGCTATCCGATAAATAATGAGTCTGGGGGCGTTGAGGACATCCCAGGCGGATGAAGACCCCCACCTGGGAGAGTGAACGAACGCCTAGGGATTAACGGCGGGCAAACTCCTCTAAAATGGCTTGCGCTGCCTGATTTCCCGATAAGGTCGCTCCCTCCATACTATCGATATAGTCCTGCTGGGTGTAACTGCCCGCGAGGAAGACATTGTGAATGGGGGTGCGTTGGGCGGGACGATAGACATCCATCCCAGGAGCTTCGCGATAGAGGGATTGGGCCAGTTTGACGACACTATACCAGGTCATGTTGAGGTCTCGGGCCGAGGGAAACAGCGATCGCACCTGGTCCAAGACATGATGGGCAATCTGTTCGTTGTTTTGTTTGATAAAGGGGTCGCCGGGGGTCAGAACCAACTGCATCAAGGAGCCTTCACCGGGTTTGTAATAGTCCCCAGGACTGGTTAGGGCTAAATCGGCGAAACAGGAGAAATCAGCATCAGGGGTATAGAGGAGATTATCCAATCCCGCTGCTTCTTGCAGTTGTTGCCGTTTCTGGGCATCTTGCAGTTCCGTCACCCAACCGTCAAACCGCAGTTGCACGGTAGCGACAGGAACGGTATCGAGGTTATAGATATTGTCAAACTCGGGCCATTTGCGCCATTCGGGGGGCAGGATTTTCTTAATTCCCGGCACGTCACAGGCGAAGACATAGGCATCGGCTTCGATGATTTCCTCCGTTTCCCCCTGGGCCACAACAATCGCATCGACTTCGGTTTTGCCGTCATGGTCACTAAATTTAATTTGACGCACTCGGCGGCGGGTATGAATTTTTGTTCCCCGTTCCTGGAGGTAGTCGAGGATGGGTTGATGGAGATAGGTATGGGGGGAGCCTTCCAACATCCGCAAGACTGAGGCTTCGCTGCGGGCGGCGAAGAGTTGGAAGATGGTCAACATACAACGAGCGGAGATGTTCTCGGTGTCGATGAAGCCGAGGGCGTAGGCGATGGGGTCCCACATCCGTCTGAGGCTGCCGTTGTTGCCCCCGTGGGAGCGAAACCAGTCGGCGAAGCTGATGCGATCGAGGTCGCGAATGGTTTTCATGGCCCCGTCGAAATCGACTAAGCCGCGCACGATGGGGCTGGTTCCGAGGGCTAGGGAGTTTTGCAACTTGTCTTGTAGGGAGAGTTGCGAGGTGGTAAAGAAGGCTTTGAGGCCGTTGAAGGGTGCGCCGGTGAGGAAACGGAAGTCCAGTTCTCCGACTCGTCCACCCTCGTTAATAAAGGTGTGGGTATGCTCTTTCAGGCGCAGGGCCTCTAATGCGCCCACTTTTTCCATGAGGGCAAAGAGGTTGTAGTAGCAGCCGAAGAAGACATGCAGCCCCATTTCGATATGGTTGCCGTCGGCATCGACCCAACTGCCCACTTTACCGCCGACGAAGGGACGGGATTCAAAGATTTCTACGTCATGGCCGGCATCGGCTAGATTGACGGCTGTGGTGAGTCCGGCAAGTCCTGCACCGGCGATCGCAACTCGCATATTGCGTTGTCCTACATCTGTTTAAGTTTGCTTAATGTATTGTAATCTTTTGCGGGTCATCTTTGTTGGCCCAGCCGACGTCTCGGGTGAGTCGGTTGGGGGGGCGATCGTGCATCCGAGCTAATATGGTGATGAGTCTATTTGTGCCATCAACTTATGCAAACCTTTACGGCCATTGTTGAGCGAGATTCTGAAACTCACCTCTATGTGGGTTATGTTCCCGGATTTCCGGGAGCGCATTCCCAGGGCGAAACCTTGGACGAGTTGCAGGACAATTTTCGTGAAGTCCTTGAGATGCTTTTAGAAGATGAGGAGGTCTTGTTTGAGACGGAGTTTATCGGGACACAGCAGATTGTGGTTCGGTAAGTGATGATTGACACTCCCCGCTCTAAAGAGACGGGGATTCTTGGTTCATTGAGATTACTTGCTTAGACAAAATCACTTCTGAAAAAGTAGAGGTATTCTCTCCCCAAGCGTTTATTGGGTCTATCCCAAAAGTTCCCGTATGCCCTACGGTACTTAACCCCTTCTTAAGAATGTTGATAGCGGCGTTTTTATCCCTAT
>NZ_JAWOCL010000128.1:0-10026 GCF_046483825.1 Sodalinema sp. | reverse complement strand
AAAATCAAGAGTGTCCCCGACTCCCCCAGCGAGATGCACTAGGACTCCAGAGTCTCTGAATCGAGAGTCTGTTGCTCAAACTTTAGGGTTTTGCAGTTCTCAAGCACCGTGCGAGCCACATCCTCGGGAATCCCCTCTGGGATATCAGCGTCAATCTCTAGGGTGATTCGGATCTTCGCATTGTTTAGGGAGGTTAAGTGTTGGATGACTTCATCCGCCACCTGTCCCACATCCCCCGACTCCACTCCCGAGATCGCGATCGCCCCCCGAAAAAAAAATCCAGCAACCCCTTGACATTCTCAAAACTTGGGGCTAGGCTAGTAAAGGTGTTGAGTTAAACAGCTCAGCCCAACCACGAATACGCCCCCATCGTCTAGAGGCCTAGGACACCTCCCTTTCACGGAGGCGACGGGGATTCGAATTCCCCTGGGGGTATTCTAACCAAAGACCGATCGCTCATCCAGGGCGGTCGGTCTTTGCTCATGTGAAGCCTCTGGCTCCAAGAGGACCTGATAAATCTTCACAGGCTTTTGTCGCCCCTTCAACAACACATTGCCGAGCAATTCGATCGCAAACTGTCCCTGAACATAACGATAGGTCGACTCACTAATCAAAATCCGACAGAGTCCCCCATCCACCGACTTATCAAAACTCTCCAAACGCGACGCCACATTCACACTATCGCCAATAATCGTGTAATCCTCCCGCTGAGAACTGCCCAAACTGCCCACCACCAGAGACCCCGTCGCAATTCCCACCCGCATCGAAATAATCGGCTGGCCCTTCTCTTGCCAGCGTAAATTCAACTCCTGAAGCTTCTGGCCCATATCCAGCGCACAACGCACCGCCGCGATCGCATCAGCCGCAATCTCCGTCTCCTGATTCCGTAACAACGGCACCCCAAACACCGCCATCACCGAGTCACCAATAAACTTATCAATCGCCCCCTGATGGCGTAACACCACCTCAGCCATCCCCTCCATATACTCATTAAGCCAACACATCAAAGGTTCAGCATCAATCTGTTCGGCTAAAGTACTGAAATTCTTAATATCCGTAAACAAGACCGTCGCCGTGGCCTTGCGCCCCACCAAGCGCCCCTCCTGTAAAATCTGATGTCGCTGTCGCCAAATCTCCTCCGCCACCGTTGACGTCACATGACGACCAAACAAGTGCATCATCAACTGGCGGTCTTCCCGTTCCAAATGAGCCACATAGGCCGTCGTCACGATCGCCGACCCCCCTAAGCCTAAGAGCGGCACCACCACAGGAATCCACCATCCCCCCAAAAACGCCCCATAGCCCAACATCGCCAACACACCCGCCGCCCCAATCAAACTCAGCAGAGTGACCCGACTGCGACGCAACCCCCAACACAGCATCGCCCCAGCCGACGTCCAAAGCACAATCCAGGCCGCCTCCCACCCAGACGGCCAAACCCGAATCAGCGGGCGATTGTCCAACGCCGCACTAATCATCTGACTCGTTAAATTGGCCTGAAACTCAACCCCCGTCATACGATGGGGCCGATCCCAAACTCCCCCCCATACCATCTGACTATAAGGTGTATAGAAAAAATCATTGAGACTCGGCGCCACGGGGCCAACCAAGACCACGCGATCGCGAATCTCCTCCGCACCCACCCGTCCATCGAGAACATCCGACAGGGACACCTGCTCAAACGAGCCTGGCCCACCCCGAAAATTGAGCAAAATCTGATATCCCCCCGCATCCGCCCGAACATAGCCCCCATCATTCGCCTCAAACGGATAAAACACCTGCTGTCCCAATTGCAGATACTCAGGATGAGTTTGGGCCTCTGGATCAAAACCGCGTTCCTGTTGCAAATACAGCCAAGCCAGAACAAACCCCAAACTCGGATAAGACTGGCCCCCCTCATCCGTTAAAAACAATAACGCCCGTCGTAATCGTCCATCGCCATCAACAGGAACATCATTCACCCCCACCTGGCCCTTCTCCGCCAAAACCGGCGGTGGACCAATCACCCCACCCACCTGATCCGGGACCTGCTTCTCGATCCCAATAATCTTATCTGAACGCTCAAAGACTTCTAATAGGCGATCGTGTCCGGGTTCAACCGGGATATTGCGGTAAAAATCTAAACCAATCGCCCGAGGGTTCGCCTCTTCGATCGTTTCCAAAAGCGTCGCTAACGTCTCATCCTTAATCGGTGAATCCCAACGTTCAATATCGGGTTCCGTCAAACCGACAATCAAAATGCGGTCATCTCGGGAACTCTCAGGACGCAACAGGAACAAATAATCATAAGCCGCCCATTCCAAAGGCTGAGCCAAGCCGAAGCCCCGGAAAAGGAGTAAAATGAGCGCAACACCCGGCCCAGCCATGAGAAACCCTTGCCACTCAGACCACTGTTTCTGTATTTGCTTCGGGAGATTGAGCCAAACCATCCAGGATTTCTTGAAACGCCCCCCCAATTTTATCGCGTTCAGCCGGTTAAAATGGATCGGCTAGAATCTGAGCCAATCCATCTAAATTTCTCGCCTCAACCGGCCTCATCGCCGGAGCCTGGCCCCCCGATCATTAAGAGTTTGAGAACGCAGGAGTACAACGGGTGAATATCCTAGAACTGTTTGACAAAGGCGGTATCGCAATGATTCCGCTGCTCGTGTTGTCTGTTTTGTCGATCGCCACCATTTTTGAACGCCTCTGGTTTTGGGTTCGCATCCTCCCCAAAGAGCGGGAATTGGTCAATCGCGTCTTAGAAACAGCACAACAAGATTGGGATTTAGCCGCAGAAATTGCCCGTCAGGGGCGATCGAGTCCCATCGCTCGCTTCCTCTACGCACCGCTGCAACTTCAAGAACCTGAACCCGAACTCTTCCAACTCGCCCTAGAAGCCTCCGCTGATGAAGAACTGGCCAATATGCGCCGGGGCGACAAAATCTTAGAAGGCGTCATTGCGATCGCACCCCTGTTAGGCTTACTCGGGACCGTCTTAGGCTTAATTGAATCCCTCGGTTCCATCAGCATTGGCGATCTCGGAACCACCGCCACCGAAGGCGTCACCCAAGGGATTGGCGAATCCCTCATTAGCACCGCCACCGGGCTAATTGTCGCCATTATCAGCCTTAGCTTCTATCGTCTATTTCAAGGGTTTGTCGTCAACCAAGCCAAAGTCTTTCGCAAAAGTGGTAACGCCCTAGAACTCTGCTATCGGCAATTTTGGGCTGAACGTCAACGTCAGTCTCAAGATCACCCCAACCTCTCTCAAGTCCCTGGAACTCGGCTAAAAAATTCTCCTCAGCCCAACTCAGAGAATAAGTCAGACGACAACTCAGACGATAACTCAGACAAAAATCCAGACGACAATCCAGACGACAAAACCGATCGCGAAACCCATTAACGCAGCCCAGGATCCACCGGAACGTCCCCCAACTCCAGACCGTTCAGGGTCGCCGGTTGGTGGTTAAGTGTTGTTAATTGTTGATTATTAATTGTTGTTCCCAGGCCATTTCGATGAAAATTAAACCGACTGAGATCCTTCAGGACAACGCCCATATTGAGATTCTGCCGCTGATGGATGTCATTTTTTGTATTTTGACATTTTTCATCCTTGGGGCAGTCGGATTGAGCCGTCAGCAGGCGATCGAGCAGAGTTTACCCCAAGCCTCCACCGGCGAACAACAGATGCGGGAAATGTTCCGAGTCAGCATCGATCCCATCGGTCGCATCTACGTCGATCGCGACCCCGTCACCCTCGACGAACTCCCCGCACGGCTTCTGGCCTATCAAAGCGAAAACCCTGACGGACTGGTGGTGGTTTTTGGCCATCCCATGGCTCAATATGACAATGTCTTACAAGTGCTTGACCTTTTACGGTCGATTGGCGGCGATCGCGTCTCCCTCGGCGTCAATCCCAGTCAAGAAAACCCCCTAGAGCGCAACCAACAACAAAACCCCTTCGGCGACTTCCCCATCACCCCCGAATCCGACCTATCCCCACCGAGACCGTCACCCGAGGGAGGCTTACCCGGACTCGAACCCCAGTTAGAGTTTGATAGCCCAGCCTTAGATGGGTTAGACGCAACCCCAGAAGACGCAAACCCAGAAGACGCAACCCCAGAAGACGCAACCGGGGACACCAATCCTGCCCCCAATTAACACCTCTAATCCAGTTCAGCCCCATGTTGACGATACCAGGCGATCGTTTGTTGCAGCCCCTCCCGGAAGCCCGTCTGAGCCACAAAACCAAAACGCTCCTTAGCCCGCTGAGTATCCAAACAGCGGCGGGGTTGGCCATTGGGTTTATCCGTTTCCCAAACGATCTCCCCCTCGAACTCCATCAACTCACAAATCGTTTCCACCAAATCGCGGATTGAAATCTCTTCATGAGTTCCCAAATTCACCGGATCTGGGTCATTATAATCCTGAGTCGCCATGACAATCCCGCGAGCCGCATCCGTTGAATAGAGGAACTCCCGCGTCGGCGAACCATCTCCCCAAACCGGGAGTTGAGTCTGGCCTCGTTCTTGAGCCTCATGAACCTTGCGAATCAGGGCCGGAATCACATGAGAACTACTGGGATTGAAGTTATCCTCCGGGCCATAGAGATTCACCGGCAGCAGATACACCCCATTAAACCCATATTGCTGACGATAGGCTTGTAGCTGCACTAACAGGGCTTTCTTGGCAATTCCATAGGGGGCGTTCGTTTCTTCAGGATAGCCATCCCAGAGATCATCTTCTCGGAAAGGAACCGGCGTAAATTTCGGATAAGCACAAATCGTCCCCACACAGACAAACTTCTCAACGCCCGCCTCATAGGCACTGTGAATCAGTTGCGTTCCCATCATCAAGTTGTCGTAGAACAACTCAGCCGGTTTTTCTCGATTCAGGCCAATTCCGCCCACATGAGCCGCCAAGTGGATGATGATATCCTGACCTTTGACCACCTCCTGACAATGGTCTAGCTGTCGTAAGTCGCGATCGCGCGATCGCGGCACCGAGATATTCCCCTCACTGGCCCCAGCTGCCACCAACTGAGCCATCACCTGGCGACCGAGGAATCCCGCCCCTCCCGTCACCACAATCTGCTTGTCTGCTAACGATAAACCCGCCATAACCTCTTCCTTTTAGACTCTCTTAGACTCTCAATACCATCTTTAATGCCATTTTCTCAGGGCAGGCAGAACACCCGCCCAACCTCATCGATGTTGCTAGATTGACCAGCATTTTGGGCAGCATCGCCACCTCACCCGTCCTTTAATCCACCGTATTCGTAGAATCGTGACGAATAAAGGCGCGATCGCTCGGACTCTCACCATTGGCTTGCTTCGAGGGCAACCCCAGAGCCGCTAAATCCGCTTCCACCATTAACGCCACCAACTCACCAAAATTCACCGAAGGCGTCCAGCCGAGCTTATCTCGGGCCTTAGACGAATCCCCAATCAGTAAATCCACCTCCGCCGGACGCAAATAACGAGAGTCAAACTCAACATAATCACGCCAATCGAGACCCACATAACCAAAGGACAAATCGAGAAATTCCCGAATTGAATGGGTTTCATTGGTGGCAATCACATAGTCATCCGGGGACTCTTGCTGAAGCATCAACCACATCGCTCGTACATAGTCCTTGGCATAGCCCCAATCCCGTTTTGAGTCCAAATTGCCTAAAAACAGCTTTTTCTGCATTCCGCCCACAATCCGGGCCACCGCACGAGTAATCTTGCGGGTGACAAACGTTTCACCCCGTCGCGGTGACTCATGATTAAAGAGAATGCCATTACAGGCAAACAAATCATAAGACTCACGATAGTTCACCGTTTGCCAATGGGCATACACTTTCGCACAGGAATAGGGACTGCGGGGATAGAAGGGAGTGCCTTCCTTCTGCGGCACTTCCTGAACCTTCCCGAACATTTCCGACGATCCCGCCTGATAGAAACGAACCTCGTTGCTGGTTCGTTGTTGATAGTCCCGGATCGCTTCGAGGAGCCGTAGGGTTCCCATCGCCACCGTGTCAACCGTATATTCGGGAGAGTCAAAACTCACCCGCACATGGGACTGAGCGCCCAGGTTATAGATTTCATGAGGGCGAACCTCCTCAAGAATCCGCCGTAAGGTCGTCCCATCCGTGAGATCCCCATAATGGAGAAACAACCGCGCTCCTTCACTGTGAGGGTCAACATACACATGATCAATGCGATCAGTGTTAAAAGTCGAGGTTCGACGAATAATCCCGTGAACTTCGTAGTTTTTCTCCAACAGCAGTTCAGTGAGATAGGACCCGTCTTGCCCAGTAATTCCGGTAATTAATGCTCGTTTCAATTCGGTCACAATTCTGTAATCCTCAAGTCTGTATCATTGGGAGACTCCCTCGTCTGTTGTAGCCTATCTTGTCTCAATCTGCCCCGGGTTTCGTTCGCTCACCTGACCCCTGAGACCGCCGAATGCCCAACAGCCCAGGGTTGACAGGGGCGCCGAGACCCCATCCTGAGGGAGTCGAGGCCGGGTTTACCCTCGCAAACCCCAACCGGGGAGGCTCTAGGGTGAGCGAATACCACTAGAACCCGGATGAGTCGTTATCTTAATAGGCGCCGTTGTTCTTGGGGAAAATAATCACACCAATCGTTTTGATGGCGATCCAAAAATCCATCCAAGCGTTACGGCAGTTGACATAATAGACATCAATCTTGACCCGCTTTTCGTAGGGAATATCATTGCGTCCGGACACTTGCCATAATCCCGTAATTCCCGGACGAATGGTCAACACTTTATCCATATAGCGTCCATATTTTGGCAACTCTTCGCGAATAAGCGGACGAGGACCGACGACACTCATATCTCCCCGAAGCACATTCCAAAATTGGGGAAATTCATCGAGACTGGTAAACCGCAAAAAGCGACCAATCCAGGTAATTCTGGGGTCGCTTTTGAGTTTAAAGGTTTCCTGAAACTCAGCCCGAATTTGCGGAGAGCTTTCTAGGAGTTCTTCTAAAACCTGATCTGCATTCGAGACCATCGTTCTAAATTTGATGCAACCAAAGGGTTTTCGGTCTTTCCCAATTCGTTCTTGAACATAGAAAATTGGACCGGGGGAACTCAAGAGAATCAAAGACCCCAAAATGAAGTACACCGGGGAAAATAAAATCAAAACCAGGGCAGAAAACAGAATATCAAACAGGCGTTTTCCGAACGCACCGTTGGCGTCTGCCACTGTGAACCCTTGAGGGCGCAAGTCTGCTAGACGGGGTGCAATTCCCCGTTTGGCGAGCGCCCACAGTCCTTTTGCAGAGATCAGTTGGCTATTGGCAGTCATCGTACTCCTTCCATTCACACCACACACACACACACAGTCGAGATCGTAACGCCATATCCGTCATCTGGCTTTAGTCCACCGCAAACGGATGAGCAGACAGGACATGGGTTTCATCGGGGATACCCGTTTGAAAGTCTCGACAACAGCGTTCTAAATAGGATAGATAACGCTGTTCAAAGATTGTAGGGGCAAACTGAACCGAATGCGATCGCGCCGCCTCGGGTTGAAAGCGCGATCGCCGTTCCTCAAAGGTTTTAACCGCTTCGATGAGCGCGATGTCAGTTTGCGGCTTAAACAAAATACCCGTGCCGCGACTGCCCCACTGACGACTATCCCGTACGGTTTCTAAGGCACCGCCGGCACCATAAGCAATCACGGGGGTTCCGCAAGCTTGGGCTTCCACCGGAGCAATGCCAAAATCTTCACAAGCTGCATAAACAAAAGCCTTGGCTTGGGACATATACTGTTCCACAACCTCATTGGGCTGAGATCCGAGAAATTTGATATTCCCTTGGGCCATCGCCTCGAGACGACTCGCCTCGGGACCGCTGCCAATCACCACTAGGGGATATCCCAGTTGGTTAAAGGCTCGGACGATCAAATCAATCTTTTTGTAACTGACTAATCGGGCCACGGTTAGGTAAAACTCCCCCTTCTTGGCAACAAAGGGAAATCGCTCCACCTCGACTGGGGGATAAATCACTTCCGCGCGGCGACGGTAGCAGCGCCAAATTCGACGCGCGGTATGGCCGGAATTGGCGATAAAGTAATCCACACGGTTGGCGCTGAGGACATCCCATTGACGCAGTTGATGCAATAACAGACGGGTTAACCATCCCGGTATCCCTTGCCCTAGGCGCGATTCCCGCAGGTAGTCAAAGGTTAAGTCCCAAATGTAACGCATGGGCGTATGGCAATAGCAAATATGCATCTGTTGCGGACGGGTCAGGACTCCCTTGGCCACGGCATGGGACGATGAGAGAATCAGATCGTAGTCCCCCAGATCGAGTTGTTCAATGGCTAGAGGCAAGAGCGGCAGATATTTTTGCACCCCAGCTCGCGATCGCGGCAACTGTTGCAGAAAGCTCGTGCCAATGCTACGACCATAGAGATAACTCTCGGGGTTAGACGATTCAAAATCGATTAAGGCATACAGATCGGCGTTGACATGGTTGAGGATTTCCCGCACCACCAGTTCTGAGCCGCCAGTCGCTTCCGGGGTGAGCCATTCATGAACTAGGGCCGTCTTTAAATCCGTCACATCGGGCATAATTAGCAATAGACAATACTAGACAATTGAAAATGAACAGTTTAAAACGAGCAATTTCTTGCATCGCAACAAGTTGACAGTTTAATTGCGTCCTAGTTAGTTAGACCAATCCTCAACCTAGACCGATCGCGTTCCCCAGGGGCGGCATTAACTTAACAGGGTACAGGAGCGGTATGCTAGGGGGAGACATTTTTGGGCGTGAGCGAGTGAACTCAATTCCCCTACTGGACCTAGCACAGCAATATCAAGGCTTACAACAGCAGTTAGACCAAGCCGTTCTCAGGGTCATGAACTCGGGACGCTACATCGGCGGTGCAACGGTGACCACCTTTGAACAGGAGTTTGCCGACTATCTCGGGACTGAACATTGTGTGAGTTGCAATTCGGGAACCGATGCCCTGTTTTTGGCCCTACGAGCCTTGGATATTGGCCCCGGCGATACCGTTGTTACAACTCCCTTTACCTTTATCGCCACGGTGGAGATGATTAGCGCTGTTGGCGCCACACCGGTGTTTGTGGATATCGAAGCGGAGACGTTTAACCTCGATCTCGACCAACTCGCTCGCCTCCTAGAGTCGCCCATTCAGCCAAAACCCAAGGCGATTTTGCCGGTCCATTTATTTGGCCGTCCCCTGGATATGACGACCCTGATGGCGTTAGCTGAGGCCCATGAGATTCCCGTGATCGAAGATTGCGCCCAGGCGACTGGGGCCACTTGGCAAGGACAACAAGTGGGAAGTTTTGGCATGACGGGCTGTTTTAGCTTTTTCCCCACCAAGAATTTAGGAGCCTTTGGCGATGGCGGCGCGATCGCCACCAACAACCCTCAACTGGCTCAACGACTGCGATCGCTCAAGGAACATGGCGCAACCCGTCGCTATTACCACGAAGAAATCGGCATTAACAGCCGCCTAGATGCCCTTCAGGCGGCAATCTTGTCCGTTAAACTCGGCTATTTAGACCAATGGAATCAGCAACGTCGCCAAGTGGCCCGTCGCTATCAACAGCTACTCGCACCTCTGCCGGATTTACACCTCCCCCAAGATGTCCCCGGCCATGTCTGGAATCAATACAGCCTCCGACTCGCTCCCCATCAAGACCGCGATCGCCTGCGATCGCGCCTACAAGACCAGGGAGTGGGAACAATGGTCTACTACCCAACCCCACTCCATTCTCAGCCCGTCTATCGCCATTTAGGCTACGTTGAGGGCGATTTTCCGGTCACCGAAGCCGTCTGTTCCCAAGTTCTCTCGCTACCCATGTTTCCTGAACTCCAGGCCCAGCAGCAAGAACAGGTGATGTATCGGTTGAAGGAGTGGATTGGGGAATAGGGAAGAGGCAAGAGGCATGCATGCAAGGGGCAAAAGGCAAGAGGCAAGAGGCAAGAGGCAAGAGGCAAGAGGCAAGAGGCAAGAGGCAAGAGGCAAGAGGCAAGAGGCAAGAGGGGGTAGGG
>NZ_JAWOCL010000126.1:0-7274 GCF_046483825.1 Sodalinema sp. | reverse complement strand
GGGGGATCTAGGGGGTGAGATGGGGGGTGAGTTGATGGGCGGTTTGGGTGAGTTGCCGGAGTCCAGTGAGGGAGCCTTGGATTAGTCTCATAGCGGCGGCTGGTTGCTTCAGGAAGGCGTGAGTTAGGGCGAGGGGGTTTAATTTGCCATTTGGGGCGATCGCTTGGGATATGTCCGGTAAATCATGGTGGCAGTCGTCGCTGATGACGCGAATCATGGCGGCTTGGGGGTACTGTTGCCAGATGGCCCAGCCTTCCATCTCAACGACGGCGGCGGCGGTGGTTTGGGCTAGGTGCTGTTTGTCTTGGGCGCGATGGATGATGCGATCGCTGCTGTAGGCGGCTTGATAGGCTAGGGGTTGCTGGGAATTGTCGTAGATTTGTTGGAGTTGGTCTAGGAGATGGCGATCGCCTTGTTGCTGGTCTCCTTGGCCGTTGATACAGGTGTGACAGAGAACGACATCGCCTGGAACTAGGTTTGGGGATAAACTTCCCCCTAACCCTAAAACTAAGACTCGTGAGTGGCGATCGCGCGGGGGCTGTAAACCCCTTTTTAGGGCCGCTTCGACGGCCGTTAAGCCGGCCGGAATGGCAATGATGGGAATGGGTAATTTGGCCCGCTGGACGGCCTGGTATTCCGGCCCTTGGGGAACCAAAATTAAATCGAGAGAGAGTGTCATGGCTTCTTTTTCATGATTTCCTGAAAAAAACAAGATTTCCTGACATTTTAAAGGATGAGTTCAAGCGTAAGGCGATCGCAGAGGAAACGTCAGTCTGAACTGGCCAACTTAGACTCAAACTCTCTAACCCGAATCGTCAGCGAGTCCTGTAGAATAAAAGACTGTCGAATTGTCCAACCCTCCTCATTGCCAAAGGTCGTTACATCGTGGTCACCCAAACTTCTAACTCAACCCCCTACGACGCCAAAACTCAGGACATTGCCCGAGAACTCTTGGCGGCAACCCGCGAGACGGGTGGATTTTTCGCGAAAGTCCGCGAACAGATGCGCTGGGACGATAAATTGCTCGATTGGGCCATGGGGAACCCCGGTTTACGGGTGCAACTGTTCCGTTTCATTGACTGTTTACCGGCGTTGCGGAGTAAAGCGGAAATTGCCCGTCATTTGCAAGAGTATCTCACCACTGAAGATGTGGAATTACCCGAGGCCTTGAAAAAACTGATTAGCTTCAGTGGCGGGGATTCGGTGGCCGGACAAGTGGCGGCGACAACGGTGGCGACGGGCGTTGAAACGCTGGCCTATAAATATATTTCTGGGGAAACTCTGCCCAAAGTCATTGAAACGGTTAAACGCCTACGCAAAGATAAGTTGGCGTTTACCATTGACTTACTTGGGGAAGCGGTGATCACGGAACAAGAAGCGCAACGGTATTTTGAGCGCTATCGTGAGTTAATGACCACCTTGGCGGCGGCGGCGCAAGATTGGCGGGCGATTCCGCAAATTGATGAGGCCGACGGTGAACCGTTACCTCGGGCGCAGGTGTCGGTGAAGTTGACGGCGTTTTATTCTCAGTTTAATGCTCTCGATGCTCAGGGAAGTGAAGATCGTGTTAGCGATCGCGTCCGGGAGATTTTACGCCATAGTCAGGCGACTGGGGCGGCGGTTCACTTTGACATGGAGCAATATGAGTATAAGGATCTGATTCTCTCGATTCTCAAGAAAATTCTCCTAGAACCCGAGTTTCGCGATCGCAGTGATGTTGGCGTAACGCTACAGGCCTATCTGCGGGAGTCGGAAGCGGATTTACAGGGACTGATTGACTGGGCCAAGGAACGAGGAACTCCTGTCACAGTACGGTTGGTGAAGGGGGCCTATTGGGATCGTGAGACGATTCGCGCCCAACAACATGATTGGCCGCAGCCGGTGTATAACGATAAGGCTGCGACAGATATCAATTTTGAACGGTTGACACGGCTGTTGTTGGAACATCACGAGTATTTGTATGCGGCGATTGGTAGTCATAATGTGCGATCGCAGGCCCTGGCCTGTGCGATCGCCGAAAGCCTCAATATTCCTCGGCGACGGGTGGAAATGCAGGTTCTCTATGGGATGGGGGACAAGTTAGCCAAGGCCCTGGCCAAGCGGGGCCACCGGGTGCGCGTTTATTGTCCCTATGGGGAATTGCTACCGGGAATGTCTTATCTGATTCGTCGCCTCTTGGAGAATACGGCCAACAGTTCCTTCCTGCGTCAGAATCTGGAAAATCGCCCCATTGAGGAGTTAATCGCCCCACCGCAACTCGACGCTGAGAAGCCGGAGTTTGCCCCGCTGGGGTTACCCTTTGCCAATGCCTCGGATTGCGATTACGCTCAAGCTGAGATCCGCGATCGCGCTTGGGAGACGGTATCACAAGTGCGGCAACAGTTGGGGCAATCGTATCAACCTTGGCTGAATGGGGAGTTTGTGCAAACTCAAGAGACGGCCCAATCGCTGAATCCCTCGAATCCTGAGGAGGTTGTGGGAACGGTGGGATTGATTTCGATTGAACAAGCCGATGAGGCGGTGGCCACGGCCAAAGCGGCGTTTACGGGGTGGCGACAAACCCCAGTCGCCGAACGGGCCGGCATTTTACGCAAGGCGGCGGAGTTGATGGAACAGCGTCGTCATGAACTCAACGCTTGGATGCTGTTGGAGGTGGGTAAACCTCTGGCTGAATGTGATGGGGAAGTCTCGGAGGCGATCGATTTTTGTCGCTACTATGCCTCGGAGATGGAACGGCTGCAAACGGGGACGGCTTATGATATTCCGGGGGAGAACAATCGCTATCATTATCAGCCTCGGGGGATTAGTTTGATTATTTCGCCCTGGAATTTCCCTTTGGCGATTCCGACGGGAATGACGGTGGCTTCGTTGGTGGCGGGGAATTGTACGCTGTTGAAGCCGGCGGAAGTCTCTAGTGTGATTGCGGCTAAGTTGGCGCAGATTTTGATTGAGGCGGGGATTCCGAAGGGGGTGTTCCAGTTTATTCCTGGGAAGGGATCGACGGTGGGCGCTCATTTGGTGAAACATCGGGATGTCCACATGATTACGTTTACGGGATCTCAGGAGGTGGGTTGTCAGATTTATCGGGATGCGGCGATGTTGCAACCAGGGCAAAAACACTTGAAACGGGTGATTGCGGAGATGGGCGGCAAGAATGGCATCATTATTGATGAGAGTGCGGATCTCGATGAGGCGGTGGCTGGGGTGGTGCAGTCGGCGTTTGGTTATAGTGGCCAGAAATGTTCGGCTTGTTCTCGGGTGATTGTTCTCGAGTCGGTGTATGAGACGTTTGTGGATCGGCTGACGGAGGCGGTGCGATCGCTGAATGTGGGGGATGCGTCGAAGCCGGGAACTCAGGTGGGACCGGTGATTGATGCGAAGGCCCAGCAACGGATTCGTGAATATATTGCCCAAGGGAAGCAGGAGGGAACGGTGGCGGTGGAGTTATCGTCGCCGGAACCCGGCTATTTTGTGGGGCCGATTGTGATTACGGGGGTTACGCCTGAGGCGGCGATCGCCCAGGAGGAGATTTTTGGCCCGGTGTTGGCGGTGTTGAAGGTTGCCGATTTTGATGAGGCGTTGGCGGTGGCGAATGGGACGAATTATGCGCTGACGGGGGGGATTTATTCACGAACTCCGTCTCATATTGACCGGGCTATGGCGGAGTTTGAGGTGGGGAATCTGTATGTGAATCGGGGAATTACGGGGGCGATCGTTTCTCGTCAACCTTTTGGTGGCTTTAAGTTGTCTGGGGTGGGTTCGAAGGCGGGTGGCCCCGATTATTTACTGCAATTCCTTGAACCTCGCACGATGACGGAGAATATCCAGCGTCATGGGTTTGCGCCGATTGAGGGGGCTGAGTAATCTCGGTTGGGGCGCTCTATCATGGTTGCGCCCCAATGGGGCTGTCGTTTATCGAAAATAAACCAATCTTCATAAAAATTAATATATAGCTCATTGAGGCGGTGAGGGGCGTTAAACCGCCTCAATGACGTTGATTTTGGGGCGATCGCCTCAAGGTATCTTAGACTTTTTTAAAGATTTATGAGAAAACTCTGCTAACTTTTGTTATGATTTGGATAAGTGATACCAATACGCACCAGCTGGGGAAAGCTATATTATGACTGGATTTATTCGCGGACTCTTCGGACGCAAGAAACAACAAGAACAGAATACGATTAAGGCACAACAGCCGAGTCAGGCCTATTTCCTAGACAACGACGCGGCCAAAACCTACGGCGACATCGATTACATGCGAACCTCGAAACAGGTGCGCCGTACATTTCCCAAGGGACAGAAAGACTTCAACCAAGGTGGAACCGAACGCTTAGTTGATGTCTCGTCGATGGAAGAACGCAAGTTTGGTAACAGCCAGCCGACTCCCAGTGTGGGAAATACGCCTGGTGCTAGCATGAATGCGAATAGCAGCACCAACACCAGCAGTAGTGGTGGTCTCGGTGAAAGCTTTGAGCGTCGTAACGCCCGTACGGACACCAGTATGGATATGTTCCGTAACATGGCCAAGGATGTTAAGCGCCGCTAGGGTCCGGTATTTGGGGTGTTGCTGAACCCCGTTGAGTTTGAAACCTCCCGTCATCTCAGATAACGGGAGGTTTTTTGGGTTTGGGAAGATGTGACTTTTGACTACTCCCCGCGAGTCACGCGACGGGGATTCCCCGGAGGGATTTCAGAACTTCCGACTTGTCGGACTCATAGGCGAAGTCAAATACGCCTCTATGGGTTGCCCAAAGGCTTCCCTTTACTTGTTTGTGATCGCCTTTTATCTCTCGCCGATGGAACCACTTTGCTACCGACATTTCTGCGTGATGCAAGTCTGCCCTCACGGGATGTTAAGCCCCTTCCATTCGGGTTATCGAGAAGGTAATTCAATTATATCACTGCGGCTAAAGCCGCACGAGTCGCGTTTCCGCCCCGGATTAAAATTACGGGGCTACCACGCTCCCGGACTCTTTCGTGTCTCGGTGGTTGCGGTTTGGGAACGAGTTGGGGTGGGTGTTGGGTTAACCTCTCGAATCAGTGGACAAAATTTGTACGCTCTTTGTACTACAGCAAAAGTTGGTCTGAATCGTACAAAAAATAGGGGATAAGAAGGCAATAGGCAATAGGCAATAGGCAATAGGCAATAGGCAATAGGCAATAGGCAATAGGCAAGAGGGAGGGCATTCTCTCCCAACTCAGAGTGTCCTAAGCCAATTTTCGATTGCTATATCAATAAATGGCGCGAGAGGACTCCCACTCTCGCTTTTGGCTTGGTGGCTCAGATGAATCGCGCCCAACCCACTGGCATTCTGTTAGGACATCCTTAACGAGTTCACAGTTGTGGTATTATAAACAAGCGCCATGATGCGCGTAAGGGATTATGGGGACTGACTTCCCTAAGAGAGTACCTCGCGACAAAGATCACCCTCGACCATGTCATGGTGACGGGTCTCGACTCACTTGAAGCTGTAAAAAGCAAGGTCGCGACAACTCAATAAGACCTCAAACCCTTCTGCGGTCAGGCCGCTCGTGGAAGTTGGGGCGAAAAGGCTTGTGGACTCAGTCTGACGGGGGTAGTTTCATTTTGAAGTTACCTAGTTAAGAGGAGAAGAAGCAAGAATCTCCTGCTAACCTTCGGTATGGCGGTGAGAGTGTCAATCGTGTAGTATGCAGAAAGACGTATTCAAAGCGTCCCGTTTTACCTGTTAAACCGTGAACTATCATTTCCGACCAGTTTTAGCGAATTTTTGGCTTACCGCCCCTTCGGGGCTGGCACAGGTCAGTATTGCGCTTGATAGCTGGTTCTCAACCTTTGAGATGATAGGGCGCGGGTGGTGTGGAATCATAACGCGGATACTCCCCACTTTGGGGCGACTCGGTTAGACGCTTTTTATAAGCGCAACCATCCGCTCTTTTCCGGACTTCAAGATTCTCACCCCCGCTTCGATTGACTTCTGAAGCGGGGGTTTTGCATAGGGAGGTTTATTGTGACTGGAATAACGGATATTTTGAGTCAGTCGGTGGTTGTGTTTTCTCAGAACTATCTGCCGATTAGCCGGATTAATGTACGACGGGCTGTGGTGTTACTGTTGGCGGGAAAGGCTGAACCGCTACAGATTACCGAGAATGCCAGTTTCTGGCAGGTGCGATCGCCGTCGATGGTCTTAGAGGTTCCCGAGCATATTCGCATGAAGTTCACGGGAACTGAGCGAATTTGGAAGGTGCCTCGGGTGAGTCGTCGGGAGGTACTCCGGCGCGATCATCATACTTGTCTGTATTGTGGCAGTCGCAAAAATTTAACCCTCGATCATGTGATTCCTAAGTCTAAGGGGGGAACGCATACTTGGGATAATGTGGTGACGGCTTGTAGTACCTGTAATTCCCGTAAGGGCGATCGTACCCCTCAGCAAGCGGGAATGCCGTTATCGAGTCAGCCGAAGCCACCGATGCACCCCAGTGTGGCCTTCGCCGAACAGTTCTGGAAGGATCATCAGTTTGACGATGGTACGGGTTGGGACGGCTGAACCCCTCTCTGGGACTGTTTTTGGGTCGGGGTTGGGTTGGGCGATCGTTCTGGGTGAGGAAGCCGGAGTCAAGGGCGTTGTGATCCGCCCTCGACTCCGGCTCAGTGGTTTGGGCGATGATGGCCGCTAAATTTTCATAAAACTTAATGTTTTGCAGAGACGGGCTTCTTGGGAAGTGAGATGAGGTCTCGATTTTTTTGGGCAAGTCGCTGATTTTTCCCGGTTGGGTAAGCGTTTGAGCGATTGGGGATGTCCGGGATGTTGGGGGGCGATCGCCACGTCTTATATGAAGAAAGATTAAAAATTTCTCCGCGTTCCGTAAAATTCGCATTATTAAGGTGACAGAGTTACAAGGGGGTTTTTAAGCGTATAAAAAAGTGATTTTTTTACTAAAAAAATCTTTTTATTTTGGTGGACAAAACAGAAAAAATTCATTAACTTAAAACAGTCGATACACACATAAATTGGGTTCAGGTTAGCGATAAAACGAGCTGCAACCCGATAGGCTTTGTACCGATTGTCACTCTCGTTTGGTTGCTTTGGAGTATCTACCACTATGTTTCTGTTCCACTTCACCTCTTGGCTCAAACAACGCTTGCAGGAAGAACGCCGCCAAGCCGATTCCCTTGAAGATTTCGCACAGACCTTCATCCTAGAGCCGATTTACACTCCCAGCGGCTTCCTTGACGGTGGTGACGATGCGGATGGCGCTGACTTAACTCCCGTCGGTGACCCTGGCGAGGATATGAG